>JAUVBI010000064.1 GCA_030591305.1 Pseudomonadota bacterium | reverse complement strand
GAACGAGTGGGAACTCGCCCTGACCTACTGGAAGAGCCTGCCCAGCGACGAAGGCGCCGTATTCGACACCACCGTAATATTGCAGGCCACCGACATCGCACCCCAGGTCTCCTGGGGCACCTCTCCTGAGCAGGTTGCCCCGGTTAACGGCATCGTGCCCACCCCGGACAGCTTTAACGATGACAACAAGGCGCTTGCCTGTAAGAGTGCACTGGACTATATGGGTCTGGAGGGTGGCACCAATATTACTGACATCAAAATTAACTACGCATTTATCGGTTCATGTACCAACGGCCGCATTGAAGATTTTCGCGCCGCGGCGAAAGTGGCAGAGGGTACCACCGTGGCGCCAGGCGTAACCGCCATCGCGGTGCCAGGCTCCTACCATGTAAAACTGCAGGCAGAAGAAGAAGGGCTGGATAAAATATTTCTGAACGCCGGCTGGGAATGGCGCGAGCCGGGCTGCTCTATGTGCCTGGCCATGAATGGCGACGAACTTAAAGAGGGTGAGCGCTGTGCCTCCACATCAAACCGAAACTTCGAAGGGCGCCAGGGCAAAGGGGGCAGAACCCACCTGGTTTCACCCGCCATGGCGGCCGCTGCCGCTGCCGCTGGCAGGTTTGTAGATATCACTGTAACCACCAGCCCCTAACAGACAACGACATTGGAAAGACATTATGAAACCCTATAAGAATCACAACAGCATCGCTGCGCTGATGAACCGCAACAACGTGGACACCGATCAAATCGTACCCAAACAATTTCTTAAAAGAGTTGAGCGCACAGGCTTTGGTGCACATTTGTTTCACGACTGGCGTTTTAATCCCGACGGCAGCGACAATCTGGCATTTGAGCTGAACAAGCCATCTTTTAAGGGTGCAAAAATATTGGTGGCCGGCGACAACTTCGGTTGCGGTTCCTCCCGGGAACACGCGCCCTGGGCGATTGCCGACTATGGTTTTAATACCATTATTTCTACCAGTTTTGCCGATATTTTTTTCAACAACTGTTTTAAAAACAGCATTCTACCCCTGATAGTTGGTAGCGAAAAGCTGGCGGCATTGATGGATGAAATCTCAGCCAACGAGGGTGTAGAATTTTCAGTTGACCTGGAAGCTCAAACTGTTACCACCCCGGGCGGCAACGGCTTTAGTTTTGAAATTGAAGCCTTTCGCAAACACAATATGCTGCACGGGCTGGATGATATAGGCCTGACACTGGCACATGAAAACAAAATTACCGCCTTTGAAGAGCAGCAGAAACAAACTATGCCCTGGCTATGGCGCTGCGCATAATGACAACCGCCGCCCTGGCTCCGCGCCACATCCAGTTAATGGATGTTACCCTGCGCGACGGCGAACAGACCCAGGGCGTCTCCTTCTCGCCCGCCGAGAAAGTCAATATTGCCCGAGCGTTACTACAGTTGCTAAAGGTCGACCGCATTGAGGTGGCCTCCGCACGCGTATCACAAGGCGAGTTGGAAGCTGTCGCCAATATCAACCAGTGGGCACGTGAGCACGGACTGGGTGACCGTATTGAAGTTCTGGGTTTTGTCGACCACAAGAAAAGTGTCGACTGGATTGTGCAGGCAGAGGGCCAGGTTATAAATCTGCTAACCAAGGGCAGCGAAAAGCACTGTCGCGAACAACTGGGAAAATCACTGGACCAGCACCTGGAAGAAATTCTGCAAACGGTTGCCTACGCACAAGAGCAGGGCCTGGCAGTCAATACCTACCTGGAGGACTGGTCAAACGGCTATCGCGACAGCCGCGACTATGTTTATGCCATGATGGATCAGCTGAAAGACTGTGGCATACAACATTTTATGCTACCTGACACCCTGGGCGTGATGTCACCAGAGGAGGTATTCGAAAGCCTGTCTGATATGTGCGCGCGCTACCCCGAGCAGCAATTTGATTTTCATCCACACAACGATTACGGCCTGGCAACCGCCAATGTCATGGCGGCGGTACGCGCCGGGGTCAGCTCAGTACATTGCACCATTAACTGTCTGGGCGAACGCGCCGGCAACGCCTCTCTGTCTGAAATATCTGTTGTTCTGCGTGACAAGCTGGGCATGGACATTTCCATTGACGAAAGCTATCTGGTGCACCTGAGTACCATGGTAGAAACCTTTTCTGGTAAACGTGTGCCCGCCAACTCCCCCATTGTCGGCGCCGACGTTTTCACCCAGACCGCAGGTATTCACGCCGACGGCGATCAAAAAGGCGGGCTATACGAGACCAAACTCAGCCCGGAGAGGTTCGCCCGCACCCGTAGCTACGCGCTGGGAAAGATGAGCGGCAAAGCGTCACTGGCGAAAAACCTGGAGGCACTGGGGCTCAACCTGTCTGAAGAAAACCAGCAGAAAGTCCTGGCCAGAATCGTCAAACTGGGAGATTCCAAAGAGCTTATTACGGTTGAGGACCTTCCCTTCATCATCGCAGAAGTGCTGGAAAGTAAGAGCTATCACCACATCAAGTTACTCAACTGCTCTATCACCAGTGGCCTCGACCTGGAATCTACGGTGAGTATCCGGGTCGATATAGACGGTGACATCCAGCAGGCCTCCGGTGCGGGTAACGGCGGCTTTGACGCGTTCATCTTTGCTATCAACAAGGTGATGGCAGTGCAAAACTATCAGTTGCCCAAGCTACTGGACTACGAGGTGCGCATTCCCAAAGGCGGCCACACCAACGCCCTGACAGAATGTATTATTACCTGGGACTGTGGCGAGCAGGAGTTCAAGACCCGGGGCGTGCATTCCAACCAGGTTTTTGCCGCCATTCTGGCGACACTGCGCATTATCAACCTGCAACTGCATGAGCGCGACAACAGCGATAGTGTTCTGTCGATTCTGGGAAACCGCTAAAGCCGCGCGAGCTGCCCCGGCTTTGGTCAACTATCCTACCTTCGGCATCGCGCGCAGCGCCTCAACAACCTTGTCGCCAAAGGCATCGGTGTTGATCATTTTCACGTCACTGCCGGGCTTTGACAGGTCTGCAGTAGTATAGCCATCGGCGAATACGCTCTGCATGGCGCTCCAGACATTTTTTGATTCCTCTTCCATACCAAAACTGCCCTCCAGCATCATCGCCACCGAGCCAATCATAGAGTATGGGTTGGCAATGTTCTTCCCGGCAATATCGGGGGCAGAGCCGTGAGAGGGCTCGTAGTAGCTTTTTTCAGGGCCTTTACAAGATGAAGGCATCAGGCCAAGCGAGCCTAAAATACCACCGCCCTGATCGCTGAGAATGTCACCGAACATATTTTCCATAACCATGACGTCAAACTGGCAGGGGTTAAGGCATAACAGTGTGGCGGCAGCATCTACCAGAATATGTTTGATTTCCACCTCGGGATATTCCACGGCAACCTCTTCCAGTACCTCGTTCCACAGCACACTGGATTTCAACACATTGCTCTTGTGGATATTGTGCAACACTTTCTTGCGGCGCATAGAGAGTTGTAAGGCCTCATGCATAATGCGGCTAATCTGCTCTTCGTCGTACTCCAGGGTTTCTTTTACGTAACGCAGCCCCCGCTCGTTGATGCCTACTTCCTTCTCACCAAAATACAAGCCTCCTACCAACTCGCGCACCATAATCAAGTCGATGCCCTCCCCGATAATTTCAGGTTTCAGCGGTGAGAAGTGGGCCAGGGACTTGGGCAGGAATACGGGGCGAAAATTGGCAAAGGTATTGTAGCGCTTGCGCATGGGCAGCAGCGCGGCCCGCTCGGGTTGCATATCCACGGGGATTTTCAGGGATTCTTCGTGGCTGAGGCCAATTGGGCCTTTTATAATGGCATCAGCGGCATCACATATCGCCTTGGTTTCGTCGGGGAAGGGGTGTCCGCACTTAAAATAGGCAGCGGCACCAAAGTCGGCGGGAATCAGCTCAAAGCTGACATCGTTGCGTTCTTCAACCAGTTTAAAAATTTTGACGGCCTCTGCCATGATTTCCGGGCCAATACCATCCCCCGCCAGCAGCGCGATTTTGTAGTTTTTCATACGGTTTTTCCTACGTCTATTCTGTGAAGTCTATAAGTTAAACATTACAAAGGCGCGGTATTCTACTGTAGATAAGAGGAAGTTTCATCCACTGCAGGTTTACCTTATGATGTCGGCCAGCAAAAACACTCCACACCACCAAAACAGGAAAATCATGAGCATCTGGAAAAACAACTACGCCTGGACCCACCATACCCGTGAAGAAAACAAGGACGCCACCATACTGGGGCTACTGGGTATAGAGTTTACCGAGCGCGGAGATGAACACCTGGCGGCCACCATGCCGGTAGACCATAGAACCCACCAACCCATGGGTATTTTGCACGGTGGCGCATCGGTGGTACTGGCCGAAACCCTGGGAAGCTCCGCTGCCAGTATGTGCCTGGACCTGAAAAACGAGTATTGCGTCGGACTGGATATCAATGCCAACCACATTCGCGCGGTCCGTACGGGAACGGTTACCGGGGTGGCAAAGCCCGTTCATATCGGGCGCAGCACACACGTGTGGGAAATTATTATAGTGGACGAACAGCAGCGTAAAGTGTGTGTTTCGCGCATTACCATGGCAATTTTGCCGTATGAATAGGCAACATTGAAGCTGCCGGGGGCGCCCTGGACAGCCCGGGGCATAACCCCAGGCTCAGCTCGATTATTGTTTTAGCAGTGCATGACCTTCCGGCAGCTGCCTGGAAATCCACAGGGCCAGCTTGTGCTTCATATGAGGCTGGTTCTCCTCTCCTCTGGCCAGGGGTTGAACCAGCTTATCGCGCACCAACAGTCGGTAGAGAAAAGTAATTTTGTCCTTGGCCGAATCGGTGGATTCGAACTCACCCACACCCCGACTTTTTGCATAAATAGCCCCAACACGCAGGGCTTCAATCACCAGCTCCGCTTCATTGTGTATTTTCTTCATGACCCCCCCTCCTGGGACAGCCCGTGTAAACACGGATACTAGTTTATCTCAGATTGCAGCAGATCCAGGGTAGTTTCCAGGCTTCCTTCACCAACAGGTACAATCGCCGCGTTGAAATCGGTAACACCCGCGTCACGCAAACGCTGGATTTCAGAGCGCACTACCGTTTCATCACCTACGATAGACAATTCAGCCGGACCGGAAACACCCTCCCGGTCCAACATGGCCCGATAGGAAGGCAACATGCCATAAACAGCCAGACTCTTGGCAATTTTTTCCCTGGCGGCGTCGGCATCGTTGGTGACGACAATGGGTAAACCACACACAATACGGGGTGCCGCTCTGCCCGCTTCACGCGCTGCCGCCGAAATGCCGGGAATAATGTAGTTCTCAATAGTCTTTGGACCTGTCATCCAGGTTGTTGTGCCATCTGCATAGGTACCGGCCAATTTCAACATCGCCGGGCCCAGAGCAGCAACAAGCAACGGCACCGGAGTTGCCCCGGGTACATCCAGGGCCAGCTTTACCCGGTATTGCTCTCCGGAAAAATCCACAGCCTCGCCCTGAATCAGGGGGGCAATAACCTGCAAATACTCCTTCATATGGGCCGCAGGTTTATCGTAGGACATGCCCAGCATATCTTCGATTACCAACTTGTGGGACAGCCCAATGCCCAGGGTAAACCGCCCGTCACAGGCAACACTGGTGGTAATAGCCTGTTGTGCCAGCGCTGTGGGGTGGCGAGGGTAGGTAGGGGTTACCGCGGTGCCGAATTCAATGCGGGAGGTTTCCCAGCCGGCAAAGCCGCAGGCCGCTACCGCGTCGATACCAAATACATTCGCCAGCCAAACCGTGCTAAAACCCCGCTCTTCTGCCATTTTGGCGTAGCCTACAATTTCCTGAAGAGTGTTTCCCGCCGCTGCCGTTGCTCCTGCCATAAGCCCTATACGCATAATAATAACTCCATATTTGTGACCGAAAGAGGCACACTATAGAGGAGTTGATCTCGCAGTACCATTAGGACTCTCTCCTATGGTGCGCGCGGCAATCTCGGATATAATCCCACCCTATTTCTGGCGACGTGCAGGAGCAGCCCCAACATGGCAATCAACTGGTACCCCGGCCACATGCATAAGGCCAACAAGGATATGACAAAGGTCTTACCCGACGTAGACCTTGTTATCGAATTATTGGATTGCCGACTACCCTATAGCAGCCAGAACCCCTCTATAGCGAAGCTGGGCCAAAACAAGCCCTGTATCAAGATATTCAGCAAGTCTGATCTGGCAGACCCGGAAGTTACTGCACAGTGGCAGGCCTACTTTGAGAAACAGGCATCGGTGCAGACCCTGCTCACCACGCTGGAGCAAACCGATAAAGCGCAAAAACTGCTGAGTTTGTGCCACAAGCTGGCCCCCATCAAATCAAAATCGAAATTTAACATCCTGGCGATGATTACCGGTATCCCCAACGTGGGAAAATCTACACTCATCAATGCTGTGGCGGGCCGGATGGTGGCAAAAACGGGTAATGAACCCGCCATTACCAAAGGCTTACAAAAAATCAGGATAAACGAAGGGCTCATGTTTCTGGACACGCCCGGCATTCTCTGGCCAAAAATTCATAACGAGAACAGTGGTTACCGGTTGGCCGCAGCGGGTTCCATCAAAGACACTGCAACAGAAATTGACGATATAGCGTTTTATTTAAGTACTTTTTTGTTGGAGCACTATCCACAGCGATTAATTGAACGCTATGAACTCAAAGCCCTTCCGGCCACGGACATTGAGTTCCTCGAATTGCTGGGGGCCCAAAGGGGCTGTCTGCGTGCCGGTGGCCACGTAGACCTGGAAAAAGTATCGGCCATTTTAGTCAATGAGTTTCGTTCGGGAAAACTGGGAAGAATTACGCTGGAAACGCCCGAAATGGTTGAGGCTGAAGAAATTATTGTGGCAAAAAAGCTTGAGGAAAAAGCCAAACGAGAGGCCGCGAGAAAGAACAAAAAACACGGCTCACGCCGAAACTAAAAGCAGTTAACCCACGTTGTGATACACGTTCTGGACATCCTCCAGATACTCCAGCATATCGATAAACTTATCCAATGCCGCCTGCTCCTCTTCACCCAGGGGAGCCGGTGACTGCGGGATAAACTGAATTTCATCGACGTCGTAATCGATTTCACCAAAGGCGTCGTTGATGGCCTGCTTGGCCTTGAAGTATTCGGTGTGCGGGGCAAAAACTGTCACCTTGCCGTCTTCACTCTCGATATCTCCAACATCGACATCGGCTTCCATCAGCACTTCCAATACGGCATCCTCATCGTCGTGACTGAACAGCAGAATGGCATTGTGGTCAAACATATGGCTGACGCTGCCCGGGGTGCCAATTTTGCATTTCGATTTAGTGAAGCACTGGCGCACATCGCCAAAGGTGCGATTGGGGTTGTCCGTCAGGCAATCGACGATGACCATGGCGCCACCGGGCCCAAAGCCCTCATAGCGTGCCACAGAGAAGTCTTCTCCGCCCCCGCCCTTGGCCTTGTCGATGGCCTTTTCAATAACATGAGCTGGCACCTGATCTTTTTTTGCCCGGTCGATGATACTGCGCAGCGCCAGATTACCTGTGGGGTCCAGACCACCAGATTTGGCAGACACATAAATTTCGCGTGCATACTTACTGTAGACCCGAGCCTTGGCATCGGAGGTTTTGGCCATTGACTCTTTTCGGTTCTGGTAGGCTCTGCCCATAATTGTGTCCAGTTGATATGAATTGCAATAAACGAATGATAGCGCGCAATATAATCGCTCTTGCCGCTGGGTTCCAGTAAACAATCACTGGCATCGACAAAGTAGCCGTCCATACGCAGGCCTATTGTGCCATTAAACTAACGGCCGACTTCCTGTAGAATGTTATCTACCCAAGGGCCATCCAACATTGGAAAAACCTCACCATGCTAACTGAATTCTGTAAACAACTGGGCATCGACGCCCCCATTTTCGCTTTCACCCACTGCCGCGATGTTGTTGTCGCAGTGAGCAAGGCCGGTGGTATCGGTGTGCTCGGGGCAGTAGGGTTCACCGCCGATCAACTCAGGGAAGAACTGGACTGGATAGATGCCCATATTGGCGACCATATCTACGGCGTTGATGTGGCCATTCCCCAGAGATACGAGGGCATGGAGGAAACAAGTGCCGACGACCTGGTAAAAATGCTCAAAGCGGCAATCCCCGAGCAACACCGTAAATTTGCCGAGCAATTACTAAGTGACCACGGCGTGCCCGAGATTCCAGACAATGACGGCGAAGTGAGCTTGAGTTTCTCTGCCCTGCAGGCCCAGGTATTAGTAGATGAAGCACTGACTCGCCCTCAGTGCCGCATGATCGTTAACGCCCTGGGCACACCTCCAGCCAATATCATCCACCAGGTTCATAAGGCGGGGCGTCTGATTGGCGCGCTGGCTGGAAGGCTCAAGCACGGCTTAAACCACAAGGAAGCGGGCCTGGATTTTATTGTCTGCCAGGGCTCTGAGGGCGGAGGTCACGCTGGCAAAGTTACCTCCATGGTTCTGTGGCCACAGATGGTAGACGCGGTAGCTCCCCTGCCCGTACTCGCAGCGGGCGGCATCGGAAATGGCCGCCAAATACTGGCCGCCATGAGCATGGGCGTGTCCGGTGTATGGATGGGTTCCACCTGGTTAAACTCCGCCGAGGCCGACGCGGAGCCTGCGCAGCGAGAGTCGTATATGTCGGCCAGTTCCGAGGACACTGTTCGCTCGCGCTCATGGACCGGAAAAACCTGCCGCATGTTGAAAAATAAATGGACCGAAGCCTGGGACCGCACCGATACGCCCGACCCTCTGCCCATGCCACTGCAGGGCTATCTGACGTTTGATGCCGTGCGGCGCACTCACAAATACGCGGGCAGCGGAGAGTGTCAGAAAATTGCATTCAATCCGGTGGGCCAGGTTGTGGGACAGATGAACTCAGTAGAATCTTGCCGGGATATTATGTTTCGCCTGCTTACCGAGTATGCTGATGCGCTGGATCATATTCAGGCAATCACGCCTCAGGAATAGTCTGAGCGCCGTTGGCAGACCGCTCAAATTTAATCCTGTAGTTGCGCCATTCCATAATAAATTTTTCTTAATACACAGCTGAGGTCTACTAAACACCATGAGCAACGAAGAACAAGTTAAATACTGGAACGGCGAAGCAGGTAAGCGCTGGGCACAACAGGACAGCACCATGGAGCGCCTGTTACGGCCCATTACCGAGGTGTTATTGGCGCATGCCAAGGTAGAGGGCTGCACCAGCGCAATAGATGTAGGCTGTGGCTGCGGTAGCCAGAGTATGATGTTGGCCGAACAACTGGGGCCCGATGCCAATGTTCTGGGTGTGGACATTTCGGAGCCGATGTTGCAGATAGCTATCGAAAAAACTCAGACTCAGACCGCCAGCCGGGCGCAGGTAGAGTTTATGCACGCAGACGCTTCCGTCCACAACTTCGCCACGGACAGTTTCGACCTGTTATTTTCCCGCTTCGGCGTAATGTTTTTTGACGACCCGGTAGCCGCCTTCAGCAATCTTCGAGCAGCCATGCAAACCCCGGGGCGTCTGGCTTTTTGTTGCTGGCAGGCCATGAAAGAAAACGACTGGACCTGGATACCATTGCGGGCGGCACTGCAACACCTGCCACCCCCCGAACCCCCTGCCCCCCATGCACCCGGCCCGTTCGCCTTTGCCGATGGTGAGCGGCTGCGCGCCATCCTGGCTGACAGTGGCTTTAGTGACATCAACGTAGTGTCACAGCGCATGACCATGCGCTTTAGTGAAGCGCCGACACTGGCAGAAAGCGTGCGCGAGCTGGCAAAAATAGGGCCCATTGCAAGCCTACTCGTGGATAAGGACGAGGCGGTACTGGATAAGATTTTTAACAGTATGGAGGAGACCCTGGCGCCCTACTACAAAGACGGTGCGCTAAACCTTCCAGTAGCAATTTGGCTGGTTACTGCCGCGATTGCTTAACAGATTGAAAAAGACCTCTTAAAAAACCATACAGGAAAACACCATGGATTATTCCAACTACTTCAAACAATACCCGGATGACAAAGGCGAATTTGACGGCTACGGCGGCGCCTACCTGCCACCGGCCCTAGAGCCTGTATTCGCAGAGATTACCAAGGCGTATAAAGAAATTTCTAATGACACTAAGTTTATTGAAGAGCTGCGCACTATACGCAAACATTTTCAGGGGCGGCCCACGCCTATTTTTCATGCAAAAAACCTCTCCGCCAACAACGGTGGTGCCCAGATATACCTGAAGCGCGAAGACCTTAACCACACGGGTGCGCACAAGTTAAATCACTGCATGGGCGAGGGCTTGTTGGCAAAATATCTTGGCAAAACGAAACTCATCGCAGAGACCGGCGCTGGCCAGCACGGCGTTGCTCTGGCCACCGCTGCCGCCTATTTCGGTATGGAGTGCGAAATCCATATGGGCGAGGTTGATATTGCCAAAGAGGCACCCAATGTCTCCCGCATGAAACTGCTGGGTGCAAAAGTCGTCCCAGTGAGCCATGGTTTAAAAACCTTAAAAGAAGCTGTGGACTCGGCATTTGAAGCGTATATGGGTGACACCGACAATTCTATTTACTGCATTGGCTCGGTGGTTGGGCCGCACCCCTTCCCCATGCTGGTTCGCGACTTCCAACGCATTGTAGGTATTGAAGCGCGGGAACAAATTCTGGAGATGACAGGCTCTTTACCCGACGCCATCTGTGCCTGCGTGGGTGGTGGCAGTAACGCCATAGGCATTTTCTCGGCCTTCCTGTCCGACCCGGTAGACCTCTACGGCGTTGAACCTCTGGGGCGGGGAACAAAACCAGGTGAGCACGCGGCAGCCATGGAATACGGCAAGCCCGGCATAATACATGCGTTCCGCTGCTACCTGTTACAGGATGAAAAAGGCGAGCCTGCGCCCGTTCACTCTATTGCCAGCGGCCTGGACTACCCCGGAGTGGGCCCGGAGCACTGCATGCTCAAAGATATAGGGCGAGTCAACTACGAGGGCTGTACCGATGATGGCTGCATAGATGCATTTTTTAAACTGTGCAGGCTGGAGGGCATTATTCCCGCCATCGAAAGCTCACATGCCGTGAGCCATGCTTTAGAACTGGCAAAGAAAATGCAAACCGGATCTATTTTGGTCAACCTCAGCGGGCGCGGTGACAAAGATTTAGACTTTGTTATAGAGAACTATGGCTATGGGGATTAGCCTTTTGCGCTTACCCATATAAGCAAGTTCGGAATCTCTTTAGAGTTTCCAAGTGAGGAACGACGCTCAGAGTTCTTTGAATCATTAGACATGGCTGAGAATCTGGATTATCCGGTGAACAATGGGGAAGATGTGGTTTTTTAGTTTATCTAATACCCTAACTTGTACCCTGAAAGTCCATGCGAAAAAAACCCTAAGCATATCAATCACTTAGGGTCTTATGTGGCGGAGAGCGAGGGATTCGAACCCTCGATAGGGGTTAACCTATACGCCCTTAGCAGGGGCGCGCCTTCAGCCACTCGGCCAGCTCTCCAAAACTTTGATTTTTTCAGATTTCCAGCCGATAAATGCGCTTTACGCTTTCTGCTCGGCCAGAGGCGCGGCATAATACCACAAACAGTACTAAAGCAAAGCAAAACAACAGGATACGGAGGATTTAGTCCTCCGATTTAGTGGGTTCATCGCCATTTTTGATTCGATTGAATATCTCCTCACGATGCACAGCAACGTCCCTGGGCGCATCAATCCCAATGCGCACCTGATTACCCTTTACACCTAGTACCGTCACGGTGATGTCGTCACCCAGCATCAGGGACTCTCCAACTCTACGAGTCAATATTAACATTTCTCTTCTCCAAACAGACGCAGTCCATGTATTCCCTACAAACACATGGCCCTTCTTGTTAGTTCTAGTACAGATTCCGTAGAGTGCAACTTTGCACACTCGGTTCAGTTACTACCTTAGTCAGCAGATTCATTCTCGGGTTCCTTTTCCAGCCCAAAGGAGGAATGCAAAGACCGCACTGCCAACTCAAGGAATTTCTCTTCGATAATGACCGAAATCTTTATCTCGGAGGTCGTAATCATCTGGATATTGATGCCGACATCCGCCAAAGCGGCAAACATCTGGCTGGCAACACCCACGTGAGAGCGCATTCCGACACCCACTACCGATACTTTCGCAATTTTGTTATCACTGCGAACTTCCTGGGCGTTTAATTCTTTACACACCTGATTTAACACGTCTTCCGCCCGGAGTAGGTCATGCCTGCCCACGGTAAAGGTAAAGTCTGTTGTTTTGTCATCGGCAACGTTTTGTACAATAACGTCCACTTCTATATTGGCTTCACCAACAGGGCCAAGAATTTTATGTGCCACACCCGGCATATCGGGTACGCCCAGTATGGTGAGTTTGGCCTCGTCACGGTTAAACGCTATGCCTGCAATTGTTGGCGTTTCCACGTCTGTTTTACCCTCTAGTGTGATCAGTGTGCCGGGGCCCTCTTCAAAACTGTGTAGAACCCTCAGCGGCACATTATATTTTCCAGCAAATTCGACCGCCCGAATTTGTAAAACCTTGGAGCCCATACTGGCCATTTCCAGCATTTCTTCAAAAGTGACTTTAGAAAGACGTCTGGCACCATCCACCATACGGGGGTCTGTGGTATATACGCCATCCACGTCGGTGTATATCTGGCATTCGTCGGCCTTCAGTGCTGCGGCCAGGGCCACCGCGGTGGTGTCGGAACCGCCACGGCCCAAAGTAGTGATATTGCCCTTCTCATCCACACCCTGAAAACCTGCAACCACCAACACATAACCGTCCGCGAGGTCGGCGTGCATACGCTGGTCATCAATTTCCCGAATACGTGCCTTGGTATGGGAATTATCGGTGAGTATACGCACCTGGCTACCGTTATAGGACTTGGCCTTAACGCTGCGCTTGGCCAATGCCATACTCAATAGCGCCGTGGTCACCTGCTCCCCGGTGGACACTAGCACATCCATTTCGCGAGGTACCGGTTGCTCCTGAATATCATGTGCAAGCGCAATCAGGCGGTTGGTCTCACCACTCATGGCAGACACAACCACCACAATATCGTGACCTTCATCGCGAAATCCAGCGATCTTGTCAGCAATTTGCTCGATGCGCTCAATGCTTCCCACCGAGGT
>JAUVBI010000310.1 GCA_030591305.1 Pseudomonadota bacterium | reverse complement strand
GGTTTTTTCTGGCGGCTCCGCTCTTTGGTCTGTTGTCGATGGCACTTTGGCTCTACGGCGGCGAATCAGTTTTAGCCTCTCGCTGGAGCCCTGAACTGCTCGCTATTACCCACGGGCTGGCACTGGGATTTTTTGCCAGTGTTATGTTCGGTGCCCTGCAGCAAATACTGCCGGTAGTCGCCGGTGTATCGGTGGCCAATCCACAGCGTTTGTCACTGCTTACCTTCTGCCTATGGGTGCCAGGGGTTTTGTTACTGATGCTGGCCTTCTTGCAGTTTCAACCCTGGCTGTTCGCCGCTGCGGCCGCGTTTCTGGCCGTTGCTATGGCCTACTTCGTTACTGTCGTAGGCAGAGCCCTGCTGGCCTCCGACTCCACGAGCAACTCGGTACCGGGCATGTCTCTCGCTCTGGTTTCTCTTATTATTACGGTATTACTGGGAGGATACCTGGCACTGGGGCTTGGTGCCTGGCTGCCAGTGTGGCGACCATTGGGCACTAATATTCACATGAGTTGGGGTTTGCTCGGATGGATTTTGATTCTTATTTTTGGTATTGCCTGGCAGGTTGTACCGATGTTTCAGATTACCCCCCCCTATCCACAATGGATAAGAAAGCTATTACCCGGGGGGGTATTGCTGTTGTTGCTCGTGCGCACATGTCTGAGTGCAGTGGCGTTGCCACAGCTAACACTGATACCGGATGCGTTGCTGACACTGCTGCTTGCAATATTTGCTCTACAAACAATTTTCCTGCAGCGCCGCAGCCTGCGCAAGATCAAGGATGCACACCGCTCGTTCTGGCGCTTGAGTTGCATTAATTTTCTCCTGGTTCTTCTTATCTGGTGGCTGGCTCAGTTAGCAGACCCCGCCTGGAGGGAAAAATTACAGCTGCTGGCCGTGTGCCTGTTCTTGCTGGGCGGTGTATTGGCCATTGTTATGGGCATGCTCTACAAAATTGTGGCATTTTTGGTGTGGCTGAATTTAAACCACGAGAACAAGCGCCGCATGACAAACGAACAGCCTATGATTGATGTGCCGAATATGAGAAAAATTCTGCCCGAAAAAAAGATAAAACGACAATTTGTGACCCTTCTGGTGGCGGATATGGGCTTGATTATGGTCTTTTTTGTTCCGTCGCTTGCCCCTGTGGCCGGTGTGCTGTGGTTGGCTTTTTTCGCTTTGCTACTCCTTGACCTGTTGCGGGCCCGCCGGGTTTATTACCGCTGTATCGCTTGATTCTGAATTCAAGCTGTGCAGAGCGAGTGTTCTCTCAAGCTGTTATTACCCCAACGGCAAGGCGGTTTCCAACTTCAACTCCCGCAGGGCGATATTCGACCTCACCTGGGAAATCTGTGGTAAGACAAACAGGAAATCGGCCAAAAATCTGTCCAGTGAGTCGATGCTTGCTGTCACCACCCGCAAAATAAAATCTGCATCGCCGGTAGTGGCGAAACACTCCATCACCTCAGGGCGAGCCATAATCGCCTCCTCGAAAGGTGTGGTGTTTTCGCTCACCTGCCGTGCCAGGGTGACGTGTACGAAGGCACACAGGTCCAGCCCCAGTTTTGGCCGACTGAGTAATGCCGCATAGCCTTCAATAACGCCATTTTCTTCCAGGGCTTTGACCCGGCGCCAGCAGGCGGCGGTGGAAATACCCACTTTCTCAGCCAGATTCTGGTTGCTTATTCGTCCATCGCGCTGCAGGGCATTCAGAATACGAAGGTCTAAACGGTCCATAATGAGCCTCTGTCAGAGTGATAGAATATTACAGAATAGCATGCATTATATAAATAATATTCCTATAAACGCGCCAATTTCAAAAATATAGAGAGCATATTTCGGTTTAGTCAGAGTAAAGTTACAAAAAAACATAATGCTAATGACAGGCGGTACTATGAACCCTCCCCAGAGCCGGGCTTTACTGGATAACTACAAGCTCCAGGACCGCTATATCCGCGAGGAAGGCAGGGTATTTCTCACCGGCACCCAGGCCCTGGTTCGCCTGCCCATAGTTCAGCGTGAGCTGGATCGCCAGAATGGCTTACATACAGCGGGTTTTATCTCCGGTTATCGCGGTTCTCCCCTGGGGGGTTACGACCAGGAGTTGTGGCGGGCCCGTCAGTTTATGGGCGAGCACAACATCGATTTCATGCCCGCTATCAATGAGGATCTGGCTGCAACTGCGGTACTGGGTACGCAGCAGGTCGAGAGCGACGTAGCCCGTAAAGTAGATGGCGTATTTTCCATCTGGTATGGCAAGGGTCCGGGGGTGGATCGCGCCGGGGACGCGCTAAAACATGGGAATGCCTATGGCAGTTCCCCCCACGGGGGTGTGTTAGTCATTGCCGGTGATGACCACGGATGTGTGTCCTCCAGTATGTCGCACCAATCTGACGTGGCCTTTATGGCGTTCTTTATGCCCATCCTCAACCCGGCTTCTGTAGAGGAATACATCCACTACGGCCTGTACGGCTTTGCCATGTCGCGTTTTTCCGGTTGCTGGGTGGGCTTCAAGGCCATTTCAGAGACGGTTGAAAGTGCCGCTTCCGTCAATCTCACCGAATTGCCCGAGTTCAGGATACCCACAGATTACCAGGCTCCAGATTTCGGCTTGCACTACCGCTGGCCCGACTTGCCCGGCCCCCAGGTAGAAGCACGTATGGTGGAAAAACTGGATGCGGTGCGCGCCTTTGCCCGGGCCAACCC
>JAUVBI010000075.1 GCA_030591305.1 Pseudomonadota bacterium | reverse complement strand
GCCCGGATGGTGAAATTGGTAGACACACAATACTTAAAATCTTGCGCCTTAACAGGCGTACCGGTTCGATTCCGGCTCCGGGCACCACTAATACGTGTAAATCGCAGCCCGATTTAAAGAGCTTCTTCACTTGTACTGACACAATAAGTGCATAAAATGTCTTTATGCCTAAGCTTCTTTATCCAACCCTCAGCAGAGGGCTTGTGGCCGCTGTGGTTCTGTCGTTAGCATATTTGGCAGGCAGCCACACAGTGCGCCCCTATCAACTGCCATCACTGGCAGCCTATCAATGCACCATTATCGACTCCTCGGGAGAGAGGGGGTTATTTCATGTCTACATCCCCTCTGACTGGCAGGTTGAGGAGTACGCAGTTCGACTGTGTGAAGAGGTGCTGCCAAAGTCAGGCTTCTCGCATGTACGAATTACATGGTTGCCTCGAGAACAGTTTAGTACGCAAGACATTGTGGAAAAAAAGTATAAGGTGATGTGGGCCCGACACGATAGCCTGAAAGGCCTAATGTATGGCTTCCAGAGTTTTTACGATGTGTTATTGCCGCTGCCAACCTACAAAATACACTGGATAAGTTGGCTAGAATCACCTATGGCTACACAAGGCTTTTTCGATGGTAAGCGAATAGGAATGCTGGGAGACTCGCAGAGCCAATCGGCGTACCAGCAACCCATGCGGCACCTTCACGAGAATAAAGTTCAGATAACCGACGAGCAGGTGACTTTTTATTCGACAAAGCAGGCCCTTATTAGCGACTTTTTGGACCGGAAACTCGATCTAATTTCGGTGGTTGCTGTCGGAGACTTTACCGCTATAAATAAATGGCCAGAGCAGAAAAAGATTCTCATTACCGGTAAGGCAGCTATTGGCAACTGGTATATAGATAATACGATTACAGGGCCATTGCGCTGCCAGCTGTTACAGTCGCTGTCACTGTATACAGCCATGATAGAGGAGGTGGCATCCATTTCGATTGCGGTGCCACCGTGCACATGAAATACAGCTTGAAAATAACTGCATTTTTTCTAATGTCTATGATAATAACCACAATGCTGCTCATGGGGTGGGCCCGGTACAGCGCCCAAAATAGTATCGAGAAAACCCTGAGCAGGCAATTGCCGCTGACTGTTGAAGTGGCACTGATTAACACGAATAATCGGCAGGATTTATTCCGGCTGAGTACTGAGCGAATGCAGCAGGCTTTGAATAAATTTGTTTTTGATAACGCCACCATGCTGCCCATTATAAAAAACGCTTACATTGAGCAATTTTCGCTTCATGATGCAGAGGACTCCACCCTGGCACTATCGGAATTACCTGGGCAACTCCTTTGGCGACAGGGCGGCATGGACATTGCTGCCGCCTATCGCCTGAGCTTTAATTATGACTTGGTAAATCTCCTAATCCAATCGCTCATCATTGTACTCATGGGTTTTGGGGCAATGAAGCTGTTTCTCGACATGCGCAGGTATTCCCAGAATGATTGGCTGAGCATACTCAAAGCATACAAGTTCGATCAACGAGAAGCGGAACAATTGGCTCAAATCACCGAAGACACGCCCTTTTTTAATCACCTGCTGCGCCGGGTTCGACGGGAGACACCGCTGAATATTACTCAAATCACTGAGTTGATCCAGTCGGGGGAAGTTGCGGCCCTGGAAGGCGAGACATTGTCCTGGTTTATCGCTGCCAATCGACGGGGTCTATCGGTTGATCAATCACTTGCAATCGCCTTTGCAGACGACAGCCTGTCTTTCGACCTGGACAGTCAAGAATTGCTTGTGCACGGTCTGACCATCCCCCTTTCTAAAACACCCCTGTTTTACTATTTCTGGTATGCCAAGCGCAAAATAGATAATCTTGGACCATTTCTGAACCCCGCCCAGAGCAAGCCAGACCCGGTTGCGGGCGCTGAGTTGGCGGCGCTCATGGATGCCCATCACGGCCATTTGAAGGCAATTCATGATTTGGAAGGCGCCGGTTTGAAGGGTAAAACCCTGGATCAGAACCGGAACAAGATTAAAGACGAATTATCCCGGTTGTTGGGCGACGAGCTGGCTGCCCGCTACCTATTCAACAGTGCGCGCGACCCGAAAACAGCGCGTTATCTCTACGAATTGGCTCTGCCGGCGAACTTTATCCGGCTATAAGCCTGTGGAAAGTGGCTCTGGGGCAATTCGATTACTCTACTTCAGTTCGCTTCGCTGTTTATTCGCATCATTGTAACTAGTTGAATCTATTAACCAATACCTGTTAGCGACATCTCTAAAACTTCAGAGATGTCTTTATTTACCCCGACTTCATCCTCATCCCTACAATTGGAAGTCAAGCCCACTGACGAGAAAGAATAATGAAGAATAAATTAATCGGCGTTGTATCGATCAGCGCAATACTGGCAACCCAATCAGCCAGCGCACTGGACATTCTTTTAACCAATGATGACAGCTGGAATACCACCAATATCCAAACCCTGTTCACCACGCTAAAAGACGCTGGTCACGACGTTATCATGTCAGCGCCCTGTACCGGGCAGAGCGGTAAGGGTGGTGCTGTTAACTTTCTGAAAGAAGTGCCTGTGGATACGAGCAGGGCTGATACAGATCAGTATTGCGTGGGCCAGACTGATAGCTTGCTGCCATTTAAAAAGTATGTAGAAGGCACACCGGTAATGGCCTTGATGTATGGTCTGGATATTGTCGCGCCGAGCACATGGGGCAAGAGCCCCGATCTGGTCATCTCTGGCCCCAACGAAGGCCATAACCTGGGTTACCTGACTAACCATTCGGGTACTGTCGGCAGTGTCAATTTTGCCATCGCACGTGGTATTCCCGCCATTGCTGTGAGCGCCAGTCACAAGGACACAGGCGTTGAGCACGCACAACTGGTCGCCAATGTGGTGGTCGATATTGTCGATCAACTGGAGTCCAAGCAAAAGCCGGGAAGCCCCCTATTACCCAAGTTCACCGGCCTTAATGTCAATACACCCGAAGACATGCTCAACCATAATGGCTACCTGTTCACCCAGGTGGGCTGGAATCCCGGTGAGTTTACCGTAAAGTTTGTTGAGGACATGTCCTCTGAGGCTTTCTCCATGGAATATGTCGGTCAACTATTACTCGATGCAGGCAGGGTTCCTAGTCTTGACGACGGCATAGCCGCAGCTACCAGCATATATGCGGGACAGGCCGGTGTAGTAATAACCGACGACGAACTGACCGACGACCATCACAAGCGCAGTGAAGGTGTTGCTATCGAAGGCAATTACATCACCATCAGTGTTATGGATGGCAGCTTGCAAGCCAGTAAAGAGAAGAGTGCCTTGACTCGCGCTAAGTTAAACGGCCTGGTGCGGTAAGCCACAGAGTTATAACTGAATCTGGTGTTTGAGTATTTGAAAAAAGGCGGCGTATCTGGTTAATTTGTTGTTACCACACAATGAACCAACCAAAAGGATACGCCACCATGAAGAAGAATAACGTTATTGACCTGGAGCGCTTTCACAGCACCGGCACCACTGCTGGCATACAGTCAAACCACAAAAAGAAATTGGGGTTTCAACTGGATGCACTGGACACTGCTACAGAAATTGATGATGTGGATATGCCTGGGTGGGGCTTACACTCACTGAAAGGAACGCTGAAAGGACGTTGGTCTATCGAGGTTAATGGTTAATGGTAACTGGCGACTGACATTTGAATTTAATGATGGCAATGTTTATGTCATCGACTATGAGGATTATCCCTAATGGCAATACGAATTCCCGCACACCCTGGTGATTTCATCAGGAACGTATACTTGGAGCCGTTAGAGTTGAGTGCATCTGAAGTTGCTGATGTGCTGGAAATTAATGCAGGCACCTTTAGTCGCCTGCTTAACGGTAAGGCAGCATAGTCACCGGAACTGGCGCTCAAGTTGAGTAAAGTGCTGGGGCGTACTCCTGAGAGCTGGATGCAGATGCAGGCTAATCACACCTTAGCGGTGGTAAAAAAAGATGCGAGCAATCGTGCTTGGAAGCCCAGTAAGCGAGTGAGTGGTGGTGCTTTCATCGTTGTTGGTCATAAGCCCAAGAGGCAATCGGCACACAAGAAGGTTGCCTAGTCTCTTGTTTCGGCGCATACAAAAACGCCACAATTAGTTCTGTGAACTAAGGGGGTCATGGGGCAAACGGAAATAGACTTCAATTCAGTTTTGAATGCCGCTTTACATCCGGCCGGGCACCACTTATTCACACAGGAAAACTGGGATGCTCCTGTCGGTTCTGCTTTGATACTGCTGGTAGGGTGGATAATATTTAACGCATGTTGGCCATAGTTCTGCCTTTTCTTCCCCGGTTATGTGTCTTGCTGTCAATGCCCTGGTTTTTCCATCCCGGGTTACTTCTATTTCAGGGTTTTTAATGAGGTTGTAATACCACACTGGATTTTTCGGTGCCCCCCCTTGAGAAGCAACCAGAATGACACCGTTTTTATAAGGGACATACATTAGCGGGAGCGTTCTCATCTTGCCTGATTTAGCACCCTTCATTTTCACCAGAACAATTGGCATGCCGGAGAACGCATTCATCAAGCGGCCACCAGACAGCTTATAGACAATGACGTTGACTCTGGTAAATGCTTTCACAAACCAATGAGGTGGTGGGGAACCTTTGTCAGTTGTGGCAGGTGTTTCAGTGAGTTTGTTCATGATACAGCTACTCCGGAGTAACAGGGTTTGTTGTGGACGCGATGCTTGCTTCTCTCTCTAAAGTTTAGATGCTACTTGAATAATACCGTGTCGAAGCTCCGTGCTCATGACCAGGCGTGCACCCGCTGACATGGATAAGAGCCGCTTATCAAATACCAATTTGCCATGTTCATTTTCCGACAGGACACCCTCGCTAGACAAGTTCTTTATAAACTGATTAAACAGGGTTTTGTCATAAAATTCAGGGGCATCAAATTCGTGCAACAGCGAGATGCGCTGTGCATAGAGAATACACAGCTCTTCCAGTTCATTGGGTGACAGTATCCCCGACCCCTTATTGACCAGTACCGATAGGGTAATAAAGTAACGCTCGAAGGTTTGTAATAGGCCCCTCCCCAGCAAGCCGAGGCTGGCGGCCGCCTGGCTACCTCCCTCTGTTCGTTTTAGCATCCTCTCCCCGGTGATCAACTTCAGTGATTTGAGAACCTCTATGTGGGCACCCAGCATCTCCTTTGCATCTTCATCACTCCAAGGTAGGAACAGTTCTTTGCGCAGGTAGGGATAAATTATTTTAAAGAGCTGAAAGACCCTCGCACGGGATAGTTCACTGCGGACAAGAAAACAACTTGCAATAATAGAGGGCAGGGCAAATAAATGGGAAATATTATTGCGAAAATAAGTAAGCTGAACGGCTGATTTTTCTGGTACAGAAAGTATATCGCCCAGAGCGTGTTGCCGTACTACAATGATGCCCAGTTCCTGGCCGTACTGGATAATCTCTCCAGCATTCATCGCAGTTATGGTGATGCTGGCGCTGGCAGGGGAGCTTTTAAGAAGTTTCAGGCAGAGTTCCAGCTGGTATTCGAGTTCTTCTCTGGGAAGAGCGTGTTTGGCAGTGGCCAGCAAGCACAGTGCAAGAAGGTTGACAGGGTTCACATCTGCGGCACCATTTATATTGGTCATAATAGAGGTGGCTAGATTGTTCACCAGTTCTGGCAGCCAGGCTGGTCTTTCTTCTGTATTTTGACTTTGCCATTCCCTGTCGTAACTGAGTAACAGCGAGTCCAGGTTGATGGGTTCACCAAAATTGACGTGAACCTTGCCATAGTTGCGGCGAAGTATGCCAAATACACTGAATAAATCGCCAAGAGATTCTGACTTTTTCTCCTTGCCTCCTAGCTCGGAAATATAGGAGCTGCCCTCTACCAACTGCTCATAGCCTATGTAGACTGGCTGAAAGATGATGGGTTTTTTATGCGCGCGCATATAGTTGCGCACGGTCATTTGTAACATACCGCCCTTGGGTGGAAGCAGGCGCCCGGTTCTCGACCGCCCCCCCTCTATGAAATACTCAACAGACACGCCCTGGGCGAGAATAACTGCCAGGTACTCATCGAGCACTGCAGTATACAAAGGGTCCGATCGAAAACTCCTGCGTATGAAAAAGGCCCCGCATCTGCGTATAAATTGCCCGAGTACAGGAAGGTTCAGGTTTGATCCCGCGGCAATATGCGGGGGGACATAACCATTGACATACAACAAATGGGACAGTAATAAATAGTCGATATGGCTGCGATGGCAGGGGACGTAAATAATTTCTTTGCCAACGGCGTTGCCCTCAAAGCGCTCGAAATGATTAAGTTTTACACCATTGAATATTTTATTCCAGAACCAGGTGAGAACCATGTCGCTAAAGCGTACGGCCCTATAGGAATAGTTTGCGGCAATTTCTTTAACAGCATGTTCGGCTTCACTGCGGAGCTTTTTTGAACTGGTGTCTTCCGATTCTATTCTGCTGGCAATGACGGCCTGCACCCGTTCGCTGTTAATGACCTGTTTAAAGAGGGTGCGCCGGTGCGACAGGTCGGGCCCAATGGCAGCCTCTCGTGTGTGTCGAAACTGAGTGCGCGCCAGACGATATATCTTGCGTACGGCAATACTGTCGTCCGATTTTTCATCCACCAACTCGCGCAGGGACAGCGGTGTTCCTATATATACGCAGGTGCTCCGACCATTGACAAAAGTACGAAAGAGGCGCCCCAGACGGCCACCCAGGTCCCAGCCTTCTGAAAAAAGAACTTTGACCAGTGAGTTTTCCTTGTCTGGCGCGCGGCCAATCAGTATTGAAACCGGAATGAGCTGCATCTCAAACTCAGGATGCTGCAGGGCATATTTTGCCAGGTTTTGTATCATCTCGGAACTGCGGCGGCTGGTGTGCCTGCGGATAAACAGCCCCTTGAGTCGGCGCAGTGCCGCCCAGGTTCTGCCGCCCAGGTGTTCGGCTCCCTTTATGGGGTATAAGGGGCGCTCCAGGCCGCTGCGTTCACAGGCTTTATCCAGGATCAGCAGGGACGACAGGACATAGGTGTCCATGATGTAGCAGACCGGTATATCGGGATTGATATCGAGGTTGGCCAGTGGTTCCGGAAATACCTTGCTGCGCACCCAGATATGGAGGATGGCACGCAGTGACAGGTACCACTTGAGGCGCAGAAACTGGAAAAATTTGAGCTGTTTGCGGCTGGAGCTCATTGTTGTGCCCACGAAATTTTCAGAAAGTATTCTTGAGTCAAGAATAGAAGCCATCCTTTCGAATGTCCACGCTTAATCACCACAGTTTTATCGGCCGAAGACTGGTACTATTAGCGCCATGAAAAACAGCTTCTCCGATAATGAATTTCCTTGGCTGGCAGTGGCTGCCGCGTTCCTCTTTATGAGTGCCATGCTGGCGTTTGAAATGGGAGTTTCGGTCACCGAAATGCCCTACGTGACCGAATCAAGTATTCTGGTAAAAGCGTATTTCAGCCTGAGTCTGTTCGTACTGGGCGGCACCGACCTGGGCACCCCCGTTGGTGGCAACGTTCTGGGTCGTAGTCTTTTATGGTTGTCCTACTTTGGTTCGCCCATCCTCACAGCTTCAACGCTTATCAGTGCGCTATTGCGAGCCCTGGCCCCACAGAGCTGGTATCTGCGGCGCTTGAAAGGTCACATCATTGTGGTGGGAAGCGGGGAGCTGGTGCTGTCCTACTTGCGTGTGCTACGCCGCTACAACCCTAAAATTCCCGTGGTGGTGGTCTGTTCTGAGCATGACGCCATTCGCGAAGATGAAATCAGGCAAAACTTTGGCGCCCAGCTAGTGGTCGGTGATATTACCCATAAATTTTTTCTGTGCCAGTTGCGAGTCGATCGCGCACGAAAAATTCTATTGCTGGACAATAACAGTATGCGAAGCTACGAAGCGGCCAGCGTATTAATTCAGCTCGTGCCGGAAATAGGTCCGCGAATAGTCATTCACTGTGGCAATCTTCGCTTTATGCGAGCGATGGAGGATACCCGGGTCAGTGAGAGCTGCCTGACGTTTAACACCTACCACCTGGCGGCAACGGGCCTGGTTCGCAGTCACATGTTACATCGCTTTCGGGAAACGAGGGACAAGGATGTGGTTATTCTCGCAGGCTTTGGCCGCTTTGGTCAGACCATTCTGGAGGAGTTACAGCGTTGTGCCATCGATGAGTTGGATACGGTCATCATCATAGACGCCGATGCCCACCGCAGGGTGTTGGTAGCAGATGAACAGATGGAATTTTCCGGTAAATATGAGCGCTTTATCTACGAGGGAGATATTTCCCACCCGGAAGTCTGGGACAGGCTGAGTGAGGATGGGAAAATTGATGGCGACAATACAGTGTTTGTCCTGGGTACCGGCCATGAAGAGGAAAATTTGCGCACCGCGCTGTGGATCAGGCGGAAGTATCCCGGCGCCATGGTAATTGCCCGCAGCGGCAAGGAGTCAAAGTTTGCCTCCGAGGTAGGTAAGGATCACGATATAATCAGCATTAGCATCGCCCAATTAATAGAAGAAAATATTCCCAGGGCCTGGATTGAGTTTTTCTAGTGGGGGCTAACACACTTGTTTTTTCGTAGCCGCCACTGATATGCTGCAGCGCACGCATTGCACCATCACCCAACTGAGGACATTCGATTGAAGCAAGCATTAGTCAATATGCTGACCATGCAGAACCGCATGAATACCCGGGTCCACGAAGACTGGCCAAACCAGAATTTTGAATGGTATAGAGCCCTGTGGATCGAATGCGGCGAACTGATAGAGCATTTCGGTTACAAATGGTGGAAGAAACAGAATCCGGACCTGCCCCAGGTTCAGTTAGAAGTTATCGACATCTGGCACTTTGGTTTGTCCGCACTGTTTGTAGATGGCAAATCTATCGACACCATGGCCACCGAGATAGTGGCAGAAATAGAGGCTTATCAACCCTCTGGTACAGGGGTTCGGGAGGCAACCGAGACACTGGCCCTGCACGCTCTGCAAACCCATGGTTTTTCCCCCTCGAAATTTTGGGACCTGATGATCGCCTCCGAATTGAATTTTGATGGGCTGTACACAGCTTACGTTGGCAAAAACGTATTGAATTTTTTCAGGCAGGACAACGGCTATAAAGACGGCAGCTATATCAAGAACTGGTCTGGTCGAGAGGACAACGAACACCTGGTCGAGGTTATCGCATCACTGGGCCACAGTGGGGAGAGTTTCGCCGAGCAAGTTTATGATGCCCTGGAGAGTCGTTACAAGGCGTTTGCCCGTTAGCAGTTAATAACGCGGCAAGAGCAGGAGATAGCAATGGCAGTCGAAGACAGTTCACCCATCTCTACCACAGCACTGGCCAAGAAACTGAATATCCCGGTGCAGCAGTTGTTTGCCACACTAAAAGACTACGGCTGGATAGAGCGCTATGAAAGTGTCTGGGCGCTAACCCCCAAGGGGGAATTCGAAGGGGGCGCCTATCGCGACAGTAAGCGCTTTGGTCGTTATATCGTTTGGCCTCCCCGAGTTGAAAGCCATCAGTTACTCGCCGCCATCGAGTCAAACCAGCGTATTACCGCAGCGGCCATGCGTCGATACTACCCCACACTACACCCGCGACAAATAAACCGCGCATTCGCCGAGCTGGGTTTGCAGCAGCACAGTATTTTGGGCTGGGAGCTTACGGCATTCGGGCGCACCCTGGGCGGGCAACAAGAGGAGAGCGAAAGCAGCGGTGCCTTCTACGTCACCTGGCCACACGAAATTATCGACCACCCGGTTATCCACCGGGAGTTGAGCAAACAGTCCGACCAAATACACCGGCAACCGGTTGCATTGCCGGGTGAGCCCGACCTCTTTGGTAATACGGAACAACAATCCCCCCGTTGTGTTGGCATCGATGGCCACATTCTGCATACGGCCCTGCAAATGCGAGTTTGCGACTGGTTATATCTGGCGCAATTGAGCCATGCTTTCCAGCGCGCGCTGCCGGTGGAGGAGCCGGTGTCAGCCGATTTTTACCTGCCCATGGGCAATGTCTATATTGACTGCTGGGAAGTGGAGGTGCCAGCCAGTCAACTGTCTTCCCTCCTGTTAAAGCGCGAACTGTACAAGCAGTATAATTTGCGCCATATAGAGATAAACGCCGGAGATGTAGAGCGCCTGGATGAGGTGTTGGGGCGTGGCCTACTGGGTTTTGGTATTCGTTGCTAGCGTTTCTTTTTCAGAAACACACCACACTCCATGTGATCGGTGTAGGGAAACTGGTCAAACAGTGTGAACCGTTCAATGCTATGGCTACGGCTCAATTGCTGGAGATTATTAGCCAGAGTTTCCGCGTTGCACGATACATAGATGATGGAGTCAAACTGGCTCACCATATGCTCGGTATGGGTATCCAGCCCGGCCCGGGGTGGGTCGACAAAAACTGTCCGCAAATCATAATCAGCCAGCTCCCGAGGTAACTCCGCCAGACGCCGGAATGTGCGGTCGCCTCGAATGGCCTGGGTTACTTCCTCGGCCGAAAGGCGGATCATCTGGATATTGTGAATGTTATTGGCTTGCAGGTTTTCTCTCGCCGCGCGGATTGACGTTTTGGCCAGCTCTGTAGCGATCACCTGGTCAAAATACCCCGCCAGGGGCAGGGTGAAGTTGCCGTTGCCGCAGTAGAGTTCCAACAGGTCACCATCCAGACTGCTGGCACACTCGCAGGCCCATTCAATCATGCGAATGTTCACCTTGGCGTTGGGCTGGGTGAACGCCTGCTCATACTGCCTGTAGTGATATTGCCTGCCGTTTATGGGCAGTAGTTCATCGACATAATCGCGCTCCAGTACAAGCTTCTGTTTTCGGCTGCGCCCGATAATTTGTACACTCAGTTGCAGCGCCAACTGTGTGGCTTCTGCCTGCCAGCTATCGTCAAGTTTGCGGTGATAAATCAGTGTAATTAACGTATCGCCGGCCAGTGTGCTCAGAAATTCTACCTGAAATAATTTCCGCCTGAGCAGCGGGGTGTTTTTCAATACTGCCATCAACCGGGGCATTAAAGTTTGAATACGCTCGCAGGCTATGGGGAAGTGTGTAATCGCAACTGGTGTTTTTGGCTCACCTTTTCGATACATCACATAATCAAGCTTGTCATCATCGTGCCACACACGAAACTCGGCGCGCATACGATAGCCTGTGACTGCGGAGGCGACGACTTCCGGCGCAGGCGGTGCGAAAGGAGCCAGTAAAGCATGTACGCGCTGGGCCTTTTGTTTGAGCAAACGGGTGTAATTTGCGGGGTCGACAGCACTTAAGGGCATTACTTGAGTCTCGCTGTATTAAAGGCAGTTGTCAGGTTTTGGGAGGCCGGCAATTTTACTGCAAATTTTTGCCGGCGAGCCAGGGAACAGTGACAGTAGATAGATGCTTTTTCCCTTATCTGGTCCCAGGTTCAAGCGGGTATATTTTACCAGGGGACGCATGGCGGGAGATGAATCAAACTCTTTATAGTACTGGCGAATCAGGGTGATTAATTCCCAGTGCGGCTCGCACAGCTCGATGCCCTGGCTGGCTGCAATTTGCTCGGCCACGGCGGGTGTCCAGTCGCCCAGGTTTCTCAAAAACCCCAGTTTATCAAAGGCAGTATTGGCTAGCACAGAGTGCCCCTAGTACCAGGCTTGTTGTTTGGAGAAGCGTTCGCTTAGAGCCACAAAGCCCTCGTAATCCACAAGACTCAAGGTGTCGTCGATGCGCTTCAGTAGTCCAGCGGCAGTGGCATCGGGTTCCAGCAGGTAAAGCTCGGCTTCTGTATTGTTAAGCTCGGTGCAGGCCCTGGTGTCCTTAATTGCAGCATAGACGCCATCGCCCAGTAACAGCAGGGCATCGCCTTTGCGTAACAGGCGAATACAGTCGGCAAAGGCAGGGCTGGCGGGTGAGGCATTTAAGGTATGTAACATCACGGTCAGAAGCTTAAGATGTGGTCGTAGCTATTGAACAAGTTGGCCATGGCGTCATCGTCCAGTAGTTGCAGCTTTTGTGGCAGTTCCTGTGGGCCCAACCCGTATTGGGCCAGCGCCGCTTTATCGGCGAACAGGGCCTCCAGGTCGTACAGGGGGAACGAGGCGATCAGCCTGGCAATGTTTCTTACGCCAATAGCACTGCTGTTTTGTTCCGGCAGAAGCTGCAAGACCCCATT
>JAUVBI010000162.1 GCA_030591305.1 Pseudomonadota bacterium | reverse complement strand
GTAATCACCCGAGGTAGCCAGTGCGTGACCGGTGAGGCTTATGGCCATGGCAACCGAGCCAATTGTGCTATCGGGCTGCTCTATGGCAATACGCCAGGGCGCTCCCCGTGGGTTTAGCCCCTGTAGCCGCATCTCACCGCCCACTTCTACCAGAAAATCCACCAGGCCACGAGAGGCCAACCAGTCTGCAACCCGGTCAACACCATAGCCCTTGGCTATAGAGGAAAAATCCAGCGCCAGTTCGTCGGTCTTCAATATCTGCCGTTTTTCCTCATCCACGCGCAGCTTATCCTGGCCGATATGCCGCAGTACTGACATTAACTCACTTTTGTCGGGCACTGAACTTATGGGGTTAGCGGGGCCAAAACCCCAGAGATTCACCACCGGGCCAACGGTCACGTCATAGGCGCCGTCACTGGCATCGCCTATTGCCATCGCGGCCTGTAACACCTGAAGGAAACCCGCCGACACGGGCAGCCACTGGTTCTGCTCTGCCAAATTAAATCGGGTAATTTCTGAGTCGGGCCTGTAGGTAGACATGCTGAGATTCACGTCTTCCAGAATATGGTCTATCTGCTGCTGTACCTCTTTAGAGGGTTCGAGTTCGGCAGTGGGCAAATAGGTGACGTGCCAGGTCGTACCCATGGTGTGCCCCGACAATTCGACGGGGCCGGGTGCGTCGGTGCAGGCACTGAGCAGCGCCGAACAGGCGACCAGCCAACAAAAAAGCCACCTTTTCAAGTGGCTTTGTCCGAGGATGACGGCAGCCATTCAGCCGCCACACCTTCTAATCACAGCGTTTACCCGCCGAAGTCATCGAGGAATATGCTGTCGGACTCGACACCCAACTCAGTCAACATCTGGATAACCGCGGCATTCATCATTGGCGGGCCACACATATAGTACTCGCAGTCTTCCGGTGCGGGGTGGTCTTTTAAATACTGCTCGAACAGGACATTGTGAATAAAGCCGGTGAGCCCGTCCCAGTTGTCTTCGGGCTGGGGATCGGACAGAGCCACGTGCCAATCAAAATTTTCATTCTCCCGGGCCAACATGTCATATTCATCCTGGTAGAACATTTCCTTGAGTGAGCGGGCACCGTACCAGAAGGATATTTTGCGTGAACTGTGCAGGCGCTTGAGTTGATCAAAGATATGCGAGCGCATAGGCGCCATACCAGCGCCGCCGCCGATAAATACCATCTCGGCCTGGGTGTCCTTGGCAAAGAAATCACCGAAGGGGCCGTACACTTTGACCTTGTCGCCGGGCTTCAGGTTAAACACCCAGGACGACATAATGCCCGGGGGAATGCCCTCGCTACCCGGAGGTGGCGTGGCGATACGAATGTCAAACTTAACAATGCCCTTCTCTTCGGGGTAGTTGGCCATGGAATAGGCGCGAACCGTGGTGTCTGTCACGATGGACTCGTGCTTGAAAAAGCCAAAATGCTCCCAGTCGCCCCGGTACTCTTCACCGATGTCAAAATCGCTGTATTTTACGGAGTGAGGTGGGCATTCAAGCTGTACATAACCACCCGCCCGGAAATCGACATTTTCACCCTCGGGCAGTTTCAGCGTGAGTTCCTTGATAAAAGTGGCGACGTTGTCGTTGGATTCAACCGTACACTCCCACTGCTTAACCCCGAACACTTCTTCCGGTACTTGAATTTTCATGTCCTGCTTCACGGCAGTCTGGCAACTCAAGCGCCAGCCCTCGGCGGCATCACGACGGGTAAAATGCCCCTCTTCTGTGGGCAGCATGGAACCACCGCCATCGGTAACTATGCACTTGCACTGGGCGCAGGTACCGCCGCCACCGCAGGCGGAGGGCAGAAATAAATCGGCCTCCGACAGCGTTTGCAGTAACTTGCCACCAGCTGGCACAGTGACTTCGCGCTCGCCGTTAATCAAAATAGTCACATCACCCGTACTCACCATACGAGATCTTGCGATAAGAATAATCAGAACCAGCGCCAACATCACCGCTGTGAACATGCCTACGCCAAATACAATTGTGTCCATATCAGTCTAAACCCACCCGCCTATATATCGATGCCGCCGAAGGACATAAAGCCCAGGGACATCAGACCAACTGTGATAAAGGTAATACCCAGGCCCTGCAGGCCGTCGGGTATGTCGCTGTACTTTAATTTTTCGCGAATGCCGGCCAGAGCGACAATGGCGAAGGCCCAGCCCACGCCAGAACCCGCACCAAAGACCACACTCTCGGCGAAGTTATAATCGCGCTCCACCATAAACAGTGCCGCACCCATAATGGCGCAGTTCACCGTGATTAACGGCAGGAAAACACCCAGGGCGTTGTAGAGCGTTGGCACATATTTGTCCAGGAACATTTCCATAATCTGGACGATGGCGGCGATCACTCCAATGTAGGACAAAAGCCCCAGAAAGCTGAGATCCATGTCGGGATAGCCGGCCCAGGCCAGAGCGCCATCTGCCAGCAGGTAGTGGTAAATGAGATTGTTGACCGGCACAGTAATGGCCAGCACCACAATTACCGCGATACCAAGCCCCATGGCTGCCTCGATTTTTTTCGAGATGGCCAGGAAGGTACACATGCCCAGAAAAAAGGCCAGGGCCATGTTCTCTATGAAGATGGAGCGAATAAAGAGACTGAGATAATGTTCCATTTAAATGCCCTCCTCGATGGCCGTATGCTTCGCCAGGGTAAAATCTGCCGCCTCAACCTGGTCGGTCTTGGCACTGCGCAGCACCCAGATAAACATGCCAATCAGGAAGAAGGCACTGGGCGGTAATAGCAGCAAACCATTGGGCACGTACCAGCCGCCCTCGGTAACCAGCGGCAGAACTTCAAAGCCAAACAACTTGCCGGAACCAAACAGTTCACGCACCACCGCGACACAAAGCAATACCACACTGTAGCCCAGCCCATTGCCGATACCGTCGATGAAACTGGCAACTGGCGGGTTTTTCATGGCAAAGGCTTCCGCCCTGCCCATCACAATACAGTTGGTGATAATCAAACCCACAAACACCGACAACTGCTTGCTGATGCCGTAAGCCACCGCCTTCAACACCTGGTCAACAACAATAACCAGAGAGGCGATAATAATCATTTGTACGATAATGCGAATACTGCCGGGAATCTGATTGCGAACCATGGCGATAAAAAAACTGGAAAACGCCGTCACCAGGGTAAGGGCGATACACATCACCATGGTCACTTGCAGTGATGAAGTAACCGCCAGTGCCGAACAGACGCCGAGAATCTGCAGGGCAATAGGGTTTTCCTTAAAGATTGGAGTCAATAAGGTTTCTTTGGTTGATGTCATCTCAGGCCTCCCCTGATTTCAAGTTGTTCAGGAATTCCTGAAAGCCATCTTCACCCAGCCAGAACTGCACCAGGTTGGTAACACCCTTGGACGTCAGCGTCGCCCCGGATAAACCGTCGACCTGCCACAGTGCGCTTGCCCCCTGGGGGTCAACCGCGCCCTTGATCAGGCCGATTTTAACCTTGTCATTCTTGTATACCTGCTTGCCCGGCCACTGGGCCTTCCAACGCGGGTTGTCGACTTCGCCGCCCAGCCCAGGGGTTTCACCGTGCTGGTAAAAGCCCATACCGGCGATAGTGTTGCCGTCGGCTTCCAGGGCGACAAAGCCATACAGGGTAGACCACAGGCCATAGCCGCGCACAGGAAGAATAATTTTGTCAAACTCACCGGGTGCAGACTCCACCAGGTAGACCACGGCGTAGTTTTCCCGGCGACCCACCTTGGCTTGATCTTGCTCAGCGGTGAGGGCCCGAGACTGTGCAGGGTCTTTGGCGGCCTTCTTCTGGTTGTATTTCTGCGGGTCAATATCGTCGCTAAATTTGCCGCTGCGCAGATCTACCACCCGGGTAACAATCTGGGCAAACTGCTCGTCGATAGATTTGCCCTCCTCCAACATACCGGCCGCGGCCAGAATATTGCGTTTTTTATCCAGAGCTTTGTTGACTTCCTGGGCCGGTTTTAATAATACCGCCGCTCCCGACACGATAATCGAGCAGACCAGGCACAGCGCCAGCGCGATAAAGAGAGTCCTTGATACACCGTCTTTACTTGACACGGGCTAGCCTCCGTTTGATGTTGGCCTGGACCACATAATGATCTATCAGGGGGGCAAACAGGTTGGAAAACAGGATTGCCAACATAATTCCCTCGGGAAAGGCCGGGTTGGCCACGCGAATCAACACCGTCATCAAGCCGATCAGAATACCGTAGACCCACTTTCCGGTATCGGTCATAGCCGCAGAAACAGGGTCGGTGGCCATAAAGATCATGCCAAACGCGAAACCGCCGGTCACCAGATGCCAGTACCAGGGCATAGCAAAAGAGAGGTTGCTGTCCGAGCCAATAAAATTGAATAACGAAGACAGTGCCACCATACCAATCATCACACCAAAAATGATGCGCCAGGACGCAATGCGTGTGAACAATAACAAGGCACCCCCCATGAAGATAGCCAAGGTGGATGTCTCACCAATTGATCCGGGCATGGCACCAAGAAATGCATCCGTCAAACTCAATTGTTGCTGCAGCGCGGCCATGCCGTCGGAGGCGACCACAGACAATGCTGTCGCCCCAGTAAAGCCATCAACCGCCACCCACACTGCGTCACCCGACATTTGTGCGGGGTAGGCAAAATATAGGAAGGCCCTAGCCGTCAATGCGGGGTTGAGGAAGTTTTTGCCGGTACCGCCAAACACTTCTTTGCCGATAACCACACCAAAGCTGATACCCAGTGCCACCTGCCACAGAGGCACATCCGGTGGGCATATCAGGGCAAACAGTATGGAGGTAACAAAAAAGCCCTCGTTGACCTCGTGGCCACGTTTCATGGCAAACAGAATTTCCCAGGCGATACCCACCAGGAAAGTCACCGCGTAAATAGGCACGAAATACACAGCGCCGTACCAGAAGCAGTGCCACAGGCTGCCAGCATCGTAACCACCGAAGGTTTCAATCAAAAGTCCGCGCCAACCATCGACCTGGGCGCCGGTGGCCAGCACATCATTGGCCTGAAAACCGAGGTTGTACATGCCGTAGAACATGGCCGGGAAGGCCGCTAGCCATACGGTAATCATAATACGTTTCAGGTCTGCGCCGTCCCGAACATGGGCGGTAGAGCGGGTAACCGTAGAGGGTGCGTAGAGAAAGGTATCAAACACTTCATACAGCGCATACCAGTTCTGGAAGCGCCCACCCTCTTCAAAGTGGTGCTCCATCTTATCCAGGAATTTTCTCAATCCCACGGCTTAACCCTCCTTCTCTATACGTGTGAGGTTATCCCGCAGGATGGGACCGTACTCATATTTACCCGGACAGACATAAGAACAAAGCGCCAGGTCTTCCTCTTCTAACTCCAGGGCACCCAGTGCCTGGGCCATTTCTGTGTCGCCCACAATAAGTGCGCGCAACAATTGTGTGGGTAGAATATCCATGGGTACGACTTTTTCGTAGCTACCCAGGGGCACCATGGCACGCTCGCTGCCGTTAGTGTTGGTGGTCATAGCCAGGGGTTTGTTACCGAATAAGCTACTGATATAGATGCCGAGGTTTGAATGCTTGTTTATACCGGGAGACGCCCAGCCCATAAATTCACGGCGACGCCCTTCCAGCAACACCGAAACCTGGCCGTGGTAGCGACCCAGATAGGCGGTAGGCGTGTATACCTTGCGCCCACCCAGTACCGAACCGGAAATCACACGGTTGTCGCCCTCTTTCAAACGACCTGCACACAGCTCCTGTAAATCGGCACCCAGGCGTGTGCGCAGAAGACAGGGCTTCTCCACTTGTGGGCCACCCAGCGCGATAACACGTTCGGTGTACAGGCGGCCATCGAGAAACAAACGGCCCACGGCAATCACGTCCTGATAGGAAATAGTCCAGACTGTTTTTTCAGCCCCCACGCCCTCCAGAAAATGGATATGGGTGCCGGCCAGCCCCGCGGGGTGTGGGCCGGAAAAGTGTGCCACTTCAATATTGGGTGCCTGGCCCCGGGGAATATCAGAACCCGCTTCGGCGCACAGGTAAAGCTTACCCGCGGTGAGTTTGGCCAGCAAATTCAAGCCCAGTTCAAAAGCTTCTTTTTGCTCGGCAATAATAACCACCGGGTCCGCTGCCAGCGGATGAGTGTCCATGGCCGTGACAAAAATGGCCCTGGCTTCGCTATCGGGTGAAGGAACCTGGCTGAACGGGCGAGTGCGCAGCGCAGTCCACTGCCCACTTTCAAGTAGCTGGGCACGAATGGCTTCATGCTCGAGTTTACTGGCAGCATCTGCTGAATACGCTTGGAATTGCTCGGCTTCCTCACCCTCTACGTCGATAACCACCGACTGCAGAACCCGCTTGCCGCCCCTGTTGATGGCTGAAATAGTGCCGCTTGCAGGAGAGGTGAAGCGTACGCCCTCATTTTTCTTATCGCTGAACAGTAACTGCCCTGCCACAACCCGGTCGCCCTCACGAACGACCATGGTGGGTTTCAGGCCAAGATAGTCAAAGCCAACCAGTGCAACAGCCCGTGCAGCGGGTGCATCTTCAATAACTTGTTGTGGAGCACCCTGGATGGGGATATCCATGCCCTGCTTGATTTTGATCATAGAATCAGCCCGATAAATTCAAGTCGCGCATTATACGGAAGCACCCCCCTAAAAACCAGCCCGACTATGGGGGATTAAGGGGTGAGTTCCTTGATTTTGAACAGTTTTTAGTGGGAAATTTACCCCGTCTCATATTTCCTTGGGGTAGGTGACGTATTTAATACCCGCCATCTGCTCCAATAAACGGTGAACCTGGCAACTGTAGCCAAATTCATTGTCATACCACAGGTACACCACGGCCTGGGTGCCATTGACGATGGTTGCCTGGGCGTCATAAACGCAGGCATGGCGTGAACCGACCAGGTCGCTGGAAACCACCTCGGGTGAATTGGAGTAATCAATTTGCTTGCGCAGCGGCGAGTGCAGGGCGACATTTCGCATATACTCGTTCAGTTCTTCCACCGTGGTTTGCCGCTCCAACGTCAGGTTAAGTATGGCCAGGGAGACATTGGGCGTAGGTACGCGGATAGCGTTACCAGTGAGTTTGCCAACAAACTGGGGCAGCACCTTGCCCACCGCAGAGGCCGCACCTGTTTCGGTTATCACCATATTGAGCCCGGCACTGCGGCCCCGGCGATTGGCCTTGTGGTAGTTGTCGGTCAG
>JAUVBI010000123.1 GCA_030591305.1 Pseudomonadota bacterium | reverse complement strand
TTATCAGTGCCGAAGAGGTGAAGGGCGGGGTGCAGATTGTGGTGCGTATCACCATTGAAATCGAGGGCAGTGACCGGCCCGCCTGTGTTATCGACACCATCAGCCGCTTTTATCCCTGAAGTGTTGCTATCCGGGATTAGCGAGTAACAATCACCGAGCTTCCATGCCCAAACAGTCCCTGGTTTGCGGTAATACCCACCCTGGCACCCTCCACCTGCCTGTCGCCAGCCTGCCCGCGCAATTGCCAGGTCAACTCACAGACCTGGGCCAGTGCCTGGGCCGGAACCGCCTCGCCAAAACAGGCCAGGCCACCGGAGACATTGACCGGAATTTTACCGCCCAGTGCAGTGTCGCCAGCACGCAGTAGTGCCGCCGCTTCGCCCCGGGGTGCCAGCTGCAAATCTTCAATCCAGTCCAGCTCCAGTGCGGTAGATAAGTCGTATACCTCGGCCAGGCTGATATCCTCGGGGCCAATACCCGCTTCCTCATAGGCCTTAACCGGAAGTGAAGCCCTGTAACGCAGCGCTTCCACGCCATCTGCTGCGGCAGAATCAGTGGCGATATCGGGCATTTCCACCACAGAGCTGGCATAGGTGGGGGTGACCGTAGAGATGGCTGCGATGCGCGGTGCGTTGCCCTTGCCTAATTTTTTAGCATAATCCAGGCTGGACACAATCAACGCTGCGCCGCCATCGCTGGTGGCGCATATATCCATCAGGCGCAGGGGGTCGGCGACCATGGCCGATGCGGCCACATCCTCTGCGGTAAAGCATTTACGATAGCGGGCCCTGGGATTCTTGCTGCCAACCAGGGAGTTCTTCACCTTGACGGCGGCAAAATCCTCGAGCGTGTCGCCGTATACATCCATGCGGCGCCTGGCATACAGGGCGAAGTAGGTGGGGTTGGTAATACCGAGGTAAAAGCGCACCCAATCGGGGTCTTCCGGACGATAGCCTCCGGCGGGAGCGAGAAACCCTTTTGGTGTTGTATCGGCGCCCACGACTAAAGCGACGTCACACTCTCCCGCGAGTATTTTATTTCTGGCGGCGGCAAGTGCCTGGGATCCGGAGGCACAGGCTGCATAGGAAGTGTTGACTTCGGCACCCTGCCAACCCAATGCCTGGGCGATGGTAGCCCCGGCCACATAACCGGGATAGCCGCAGCGCATGGTGGCACCGCCGGATACGAATTTGACGTCCTGCCAGGGGACACCTGCATCGGCTAGCGCTTCGCGGGCTGCGGCGACACCGTACTGCACAAAATTATGACCCCATTTCCCCCAGGGGTGCATGCCCGCGCCGAGGATGGCTATTTCATTCGACATAGTTTATTGACTCCACTTACTCAAGGGTTGCGCAGCTTTCACAGCGGGGTAGGTTTCCACTTCCAGGTCATCTTGATATCTTCGTCCGTTTCGTGCAGCGCTTCGAGCACCAGCTCAACGGGCATCCCAACCTTAAGGTCTTCGACGCCAACCCCCTGAACAACCTGTCCCAGAACCACCATCTGTTCTTTTTCCAGCTGTACGGCGGCGATAGCAAAGGGTTCGAAGGGGTCAGCAGCAATGAAGGGTGCAGGTGGTTTATAGCCGGCGTTGGTATAGCTCCAGATATGCCCGGTTCTACTTAGCTCAAGCTCGGTGAAGTCCGTACTCTCACACAGGGGGTTCTTGCAATAATGTGTTTGTTTCGGGAAAAAATAGCTGCCACATTGGTCGCACTGTGTGCCAATCAAACAGGGCTTTGCAGTCATGGTGTGCCAGCCGTCGATGGCGGGGGCGTGGGGTTTGTCGTTGGTGCCTGGGCCACTCATTATGTGTTCTCCTGCCGATGTCTTGTCATGCGAGTTGGACAGAGTACTACCGCCGGGGAGAATCTGGCAAGAAATTGCAGGGTGCCAGGGCAGTGCGCGCCACACTTTTTACCGGGGGTTTAGTTATGCATCCGACCGGGGATTTAGTTATGCACCTGACCTCGGGTTAGGTAGCGTGTTGAGGGGGCTATTTGTTGGGCTAAGATTGCATTTGGACGGCGACAGTTATAGCCTTGTACGAAAGTACTAATAAAAATAGTAACAGGAGTAAATGAATATGCCTGATTCAATCACAATTATTAGTAAGGCACAGGGTTTTTCCCGTGTGCGCTTGGCTGTGGCTGTTGCAGCGGCTGTCGTGGGCAGTGCCCTGGGCGGCAATGCATTGGCCCAGGAGGAGCGCAAGGGCTATAGCCTGCAGCTGGAAGAGGTGCTGGTGACCGCCCAGAAGCGTGAAGAAAACTATATGACCGTCCCCGTGACGGTTAATGCCTTCACCGCCCAGGATATGATCAATACGGGCGCAGTCAGCATTCAGGATATTGATGATTTTATACCCGGCGTTGAGGTCTCGAATGGCGGTTCCACCCAGGTGGGGATTACCGTGCGCGGTGTGAGCAGCCCCAATATCAGTACGGGTGGTGATCCCTCCACGGCGACCTTCTATGATGGCAGCTATATGCCCCGGGCAGTGACCTCTATTCCGTTTACAGATATTGCCCGTACAGAAATATTGAAGGGCCCGCAGGGCACCCTGTTTGGTCGTAATGCCACGGTAGGCGTAATCAATATCGTGCCCAACAACCCCCACGACGAGTTTGAAGCCTTCGTAAAAACCCGCCTGGGTAATTACGACCTGGTGCGTCTGGAAGGTATGATCAATACGCCGCTTACCGACAATGTGGCGCTGCGTGCCAATGTCTTTTCTCACAAGAGAGGTGGCATCACCGAGAATGTGGGTGTTGGTAGCGATATTCGCGATGAAGAATTTTTTGCCATGCGGGCATCTGTACTGTGGACGTTGTCAGAGCAGACAGACTTGCAGCTGAGCTACGACATGGAAGATCGGGACGAGCAACCCCGCCAGACCATTGGCGTGGGTAAGTACGCCTATCAGGGCAGCCTGGACCCTTTCTCAGGCAAGGCGGCCAATGATGTGGTGGGACAAGAGGAAACCCGCGATATGTACGGTGTTTCCCTGAAGCTCAATCATTATTTTAATGAGGAACTCTCCATGTTTGGTGTGCTCAGCTATCGTGACTGGGAAACCACTAACCTGGAAGATGAGGATGGCACCCAGGACCTTCGTCGTTACTTCGATACCAATAATATTGAAGAGTCGAATATTCTCTACAGTGAAATTCGCTTTAACTACGTCAACAAAAAGATTAACTTAATCGCCGGTGCAAACTACAGCTCAGAGGAGGTATTCCAGCGAACTGACATCCATATTACAGCTGATGCCTATATGCAGTTTCTGACGATTGAGGGCCTGGGCCTGGGTCAGGATGATCATATATGGGATGACAACGTACTGGGCGATGTTGGTGAAGGCGTTTACCTCGGACTTTCAGAGCTTTTTGGTGTTGCGGTTTTACCACCGTCGTTTACCGGTGATCTCCTGACAGAGACCATGGACAATACCGGTGACTTTACCAACTGGGGTATCTTTGGCGATTTAACCTACCAACTGACGGATAACTTCAGCCTGGCCGGTGGCCTGCGCTATAGCAAGGATGATAAAGATTATTCCTGGCAGACCTTTCCCTCCGGTCTGGACTGGCCTGTTGCACCACAGATTTTGAACTATGATCCCGCCCAGACCGGTGCCGACCCGGCAGATTACTTCAACAAGTTCACCGACTCCAAAAGCTGGGACAAGATTACCGGTCGGCTGGTGGCCGACTGGGAGTTTTCTGACAATGCCATGGCTTACCTGTCCTTTGCCACGGGCTATAAATCCGGGGGCTGGGACGGCCAGAGTTTTTCCAGTGTTGTGACAGGGCCCTTTGACCCGGAGGATATGACCAATATTGAACTGGGCCTGAAGGGCGATTTCTTTGATAGCAGCCTGCGCCTTGAGGTCGCTCTCTTTCATCAGGAACTGGATGGCAAGCAAACTCAAAGGGACACAAAAGATGGCCCCGATGACTCCACCGCTGCTCCCAACGTTGTATCCAGTGATGAAGAGACAGATGGCATCGAGCTCATAGTGCAGTGGAATGTGCTGGATAATCTTCGTTTGACAGCGATAACGACTTACCGGGAATCTGAATCAGTATCAGAAGAATATTATGATAGCGCTGGCGATCTAAAAGGTGGAGCTAAAGAGTCAGATGAAACGGATTTCGATTATACCCTGCGTTTTGATTGGACTCCTGATATTCCGGTGGGGTACTTGCTGGTACATGTAGACTATGTCTTTGATGAAGATGGCGGCCCGAACAGTAATAGTGTGATATTCCAGACAGGCCCCTGGTATTTTCAGGATAAGAAGCGGCTCAGTGCCCGTATCGCCTGGGAAAGTGAGAACTCTGCCTTTGAAGTGGCCCTGTGGGGGAAAAATCTGCTGGATGAAGAATATGCGGCTAACCCCGGTGGTTTTGTGGCCGATGCCCTGGGTGCGGCGCATACCAGTATAGACGATCCACTCACCTACGGTATCGATCTACGCTACGCCTTTTAGCGTGGCGTTTATACAGGAGCGGGGGAGGCTTACTCCTCTGTATTCATTGAGCTTTTCTGATCCTCAGAAATTGCCGTGGCAATTATTTCGCTCAGCTGCAGCAGCAAATTGCTGTATGCCGGTGCCACTTCAGACGCAGTAATCGGGCTGCCTTGAATAGGGTGTTCCAGTTCGATAACGCGGCGCAGAATAGTTTCCCGGTTTTGCCCCCTGTACATATGCCATTCTGCCACCAGCCTGGCCCGTGTGTTATTGGCGTTCAGGTTTAGTACAGTGACTTCCACGCCGTATTCCGGCTGATCGCTGTTTGACCAGGGGAAGGTCTGCACATCCTGTGTGTTGAGCAGGGATGCCAGGTTTAACCGGATAACGCGGCTTATGCTGCTATCCAGGGGCTCTGCCCAGCGCTCAAAACTGGCGATATGGAGCCTGTTCCCCTCCCGGTTATAAACCAGGGCATTGCGATTGAGGTACTCGGGTATTTCAATGGGGCCAACACCGAGAGAGGGGGTACTGCCGGAGGGAAATTGACCTGCCTCGGCGCTCAGCAAATAATACTTGCTGGGCGGGGTGGTTCCACAGCCCCCCAGAGTGAGAACTATTACTGCCAGGTAAATTTTAAGCATGCTGTTCATTCTTCGTCCTCGCTTTTACCCCTGATAAGGGCCTCAGGGTGTTCTTCCAGCGTCTTTGCCAATAATTGCAACTCTCTCGCAGCCAGAGAAATTTCCCGCAGCGCCTTGTTGAGTGCATAGGTAGTGGCCGAGTCATCCGAGACCAGGGCATCTATTCCTACCATGGTTTCCTCGAATGCAGCCATTGCCGTATCGAGTATTTTCAAGGTTTGAATTGCGGACGCTGAAATTTTGGGAATCTCTGAATCCAGGGTACTCATGGTTTCGGATGTTTCATCGAGCAGGGCGTTGAGCTTTGGCCCGGAACTCGCCAACTGAGTTTCAAGCTGCGTACTCAGCGCCTCGAATGAGGTCAGGGTGTTGTGCAGGTCCAGAGGCAGTTGTTGAAAAGCCTGTGTGCTGACAAAGGCACTCAGACTGTCTGCGATGGACTGTATGTCCTCGGCAATGGCGGCAAAATCCATTAACTCCAGTTCCCGTGTTATGCGCTGCAAGTCTGTGGGTATGGTCGGTATCTGGGAGTAGGGTGAATCAATATTGATGATATTTATGGGTGAATTTGGGTGAAAATCCAGCTGGATATACAAAAGACCGGTGAGCATACTCTGGCTGTTGAGCTGGGCACGCAACCCCCGGGCAATCATTTCATCGCCCAGATAACCCCCGGCATTACCCTGGGTTTCGAAGCTGTTGCCGTCTATCTCGGCCTCTACCGTCATGGTGATGTCAATACTGTCCGTATTAAAAAGCAGGTGGATGTCAGTGACCTGGCCGATCTGTACACCGCGCAGGGCAATCGGCGCACCTACCGTGAGCCCCTTCACCGAGCCTTCGAATACCATAACCACCTTACTTTTGTCGCCGCCCCAGCCCGAGCCGCTTATAAAAATCACGGCTGAGATTGCAATTAGTGCAGCACCTACGATAAAGGCACCGATAGCCACTGTATTGGGTTTGTCACTCATGAATGTTCTTCCTCTGCTGGTGCTGCAATGCCTCGCGCCAGGAACTGTTTCACTACGGCTTGATCGCTGTGGTCTCGCAAGTATGTCGGGTTGCCATAGGCGATCATGGTACGGCTATTGACGTCCAGATACACAGAATTGTTGGCGATATCAAAAATGCTGGGAAGTTCGTGTGTAACCATGACGATGGTGGCCCCCAGGGACTCCTGCATTTCCACAATCAGGTTATCCAGCAAGCGTGAGCTGATAGGGTCCAGGCCGGCGGAGGGTTCATCAAAAAAGAGGATTTCGGGGTCCAGGGCGATGGCTCTTGCCAGCGCCGCGCGCTTGCGCATACCGCCGCTGATTTCTGAAGGGTAATATTCCTGGTAGCCTGCCAGCCCAACCAGAGCGAGCTTATAGGCGAGAATGTCTGCAATTTCGCTGTTACTGTAACGGGTATAGAGTTGCAGGGGCAGAGCGATATTCTCGGCCAGTGTCATGGCGCTGAACAAGCCGCCTGACTGATACGTAATCCCCCAGCTTTGGCGCATTGTATCGCGCCTTTCTGGAGAGGCATTGATAAAACTTTCGCCGTTATACTGTATGTCCCCTTTGGTGGGGGTGATAAGCCCCAGCATGTGTTTCAACAAGGTGCTCTTGCCGCAGCCGCTGCCACCCATTATCACGAAGATATCCCCGCGATTTACCGTGAAATTTAGCTCGCGCTGAATGACAAAGGAGCCATAGGCCATGGTCAGGTCACGTATCTCAATATGTACTTTGTCCGGGGGCGTCTGGTTTTGTGCTTCCATGGCTAGATACCTATCTGCTGGAAGATAATATTGATCGCCGCATCGGCAATAATGAGGTATACGATAGCAGTGACAACGGCCTCCGTAGCGGCCTGGCCCACAGCGGCGGAGCTACGACCCGAATTAATCCCCGAACGGCAGCCCGCAATGGCAATCAGAGTGGCAAACACTACGCTTTTTATCAGCCCGACAAAAAGGTGGGTGTAGGACATGGCAGTCTCTGCCTGGCTGATATATTGCAAGGGTGTAATACCCATGCCCCCCGCGACAATGCCTCCACCCACAATTCCCAGTAGGTCGGCATAGACTGTAAGCAGAGGCATCATGGCAATCAATGCCAGCATGCGTGGTATGACCAAAAACTCGACGGGTGATATTCCCATGGTCGTAATTGCGTCAATTTCTTCATTGGTCTGCATGGTGCCCAGTTGTGCCGCATAGGCTGCACCGGTGCGGCCCGCCATGACGATGGCCGTCATCAATGCGCCCATCTCGCGCAGCGTACCTATTACCACAAGGTCTGCCACGTATACTTCGGCGCCAAATTGCAGCAACTGTGCGGCTCCGAGATAGGCGAGAATCATGCCCACAAGAATACTGGTCAAGCTGATGATGGAGAGTGCCTCGGGCCCGGCTTGCTGACAAAAATTCTTGAAATCCACCATTCGGGTGTTGGATTTTCCCGCCGCCAGTTTGACCATGGCGATGGCCACTTCCCCGATAAAGGCCAGGGACTCTCTTACGTAATCCAGGGACTCCTTGATAAGCTCGGCAGGGTTGAGTGATGCAAGCCAGGATGCGGGTGGTTCCTCGGGCCGCTGGTGGGTTTTAACAGCCGTTGCAACCTTGAGCAGCTTGTTGGCCCCAGCGGGCAAATTCGGCGCCCGAAATTCTATATTTTCATCCTGGCAGTAGTTGTAACACTGCAATAGAAATGCCATCAGGGTGGAGTCCCAGAAACCGAGGTCGGCAGCGTTAATGTCCAGTTGATGCACAGAGCTGCTGTACAGATCTGACTGCAGCAGGGCGAAGTCGGCACCGTGTTGGCCCTGGACCCAGTCTCCCGTCAAAATGAGGGAGCCCCTGCCCTGTGTGTCGGAGATCAGCTCAAATCCGGGTGATTCGTTGCTCTGTGTTGTTATTGGCATCTGGGGCAGTTTAATCCGTCCATTGGCCAAATACTACGGCTACTGGAAGGGTAATACCGGTAGCTGGGGCTTGATCAGGTCTACCGCTCTCTGGTAGATATCGACTACCGGGGACAGATTACCCACCTCCCGGCGCCGGGATATCATGGTCATGGGAAAGAGATAGTTTTCTGTTTCCTTGTAACGCAGGGCACGGCTGCGGCCAATGTTGTCTTCATAGATAACCCAGTGCAAGTTCAGTTCCTGTGCCAGCAGCTTACCCATAATGACGCCCATGGCCTGCAGTTCCTTTTTTTGATCGGGGCGCACTACATTTCGGTCCAGCAGTGTCTGTAAAAGGCCCAGGTCATGGTCTTTGCTGTTGTTAAACTGTCTCCCCAGCTTGGCCCGCGCCAGATCGTCCAGCGTGGTGTGCTGTTGATCCATGTACTGGTGGTCCATGATCGATAGCTGGCTGATCTGCGGTGCTTGCTCTGCCACTGAACACAGGCTGAGCAGAAGCCCCAGGAAGGCCAGCGGTGTAGATCGACTAAAAGGCTTGAAAATATTCAAAATAACTCCCAATGGATACGCAGTGTAGAGACTATTGTCCCAATAGGCGCTATTTTAGTCCAATCCAGTTGTTATCCGGCACTAGGCGTGGATAATGGCGATCTTCCCTGTGGGTATATCGGCTCAAGCCCGCTAGAATTCTGGAGAAAAGAACATGATCACCGGCAGTA
>JAUVBI010000205.1 GCA_030591305.1 Pseudomonadota bacterium | reverse complement strand
GACAGACCCCGGTTTTTTTTATTGGGGTCTGTCCCCGGTTTTTTTTATTGGGGTCTGTCCCCGGTTTTATCCCCAGTTTTATTCAAGCACTCTTTCCATAGTACTCAATGACTTCCTGTTCCGGGCAACTGGCAAATTTAATCCAGTTATCTATTTCGGAAAGCCGCCCCATCATGATATCAACCACGTCATTTTCCAGACACAGATAGGCTTCCTGCCAAGCATCAATGTGAACCACCATAGCGCAGCGTTGGCGCAGGGGCATGGAGTCGGGCAGTTCTGTGGGGTTGAGGGTGTGGTTTTTGAACCCGGCGCTTAACACTGCCGAGATCACCTCGTTACCCTTACTGTCTTTTAGTTCGCCTTCGAAACGACGCAGGGGCATCTCTAGCTTGCGCCGCAGTGGAAAGTCGGGGTCGGTGATAATATTGTGTATCCAGATAGGAAACTGCCGTACAAGTAAGCTGCGAGCTTCATGGCGTGGCATCTCTTCCAGTGATGTAGGGCCTGTATTGGGTGCCACTCTGCACAGAGACAAGTCGTTGCGGGTAGTGAAGCCATAGTCTTGGAACGCCGACATGCGGGCTCCAACAAGGGCGATATGGCAAAGGTAAAATTCGGACATTGTTTATTCCTTATTAATTATTCGGTCAGAATGAAGCTAATGGGAATTGGAATGATCAACTGGTCGCCATCTTCGCTGTATTCAGCAATCGCTACCTGATCAATTTCGGATAAAGGTGTATTTTTAAATGCTTGCCTGGCCGCTTTTGTGGCTGATTTGTCGAGCATGTTATGCCCGGAGGAGCGCACAATATTAATATCCAGTAGCTTGCCTTTGTTATTCACCACTAAATCGAGTTCCAGTGTGCCCTGTATGTTTCTACGTACTGCAGACTTGGGGTAGCGTATGTGAGAGTAAACACTGCGTAATACGTGAGTATTAAAGATGGCGAGACGCTGGGAGTATTCCATGGCATCAATTGCTTCGACGGCTGCCGCGGCAGGGGTCTTGTCCTCCGGCCCTGGCAGAATCATTTCCTGTGTGGGTGAGAGAGATGCCAGCAATACCGGTTTTGCCGCTGTTGCCTGTTTGATGGCTACCGGATTAGTCTCCGGGGTTGTGGGAGATTCGTCTATTACCGATGAGAGTACAGGTATGCTGGTAGCCAGTTGCCCGGAAGCCGTAGATACTTCTGCTACAGCCGGGACAGCAGATGCTGCAGGGTCTGGCATTTCAGCTTCAATTGGCTCTGCCCAGGTATTGATGACGGCCAGTCGCTCATTAGAAGTAGCATGTGCGTTGTAAATAGACAGTAGCGAACTGTCAATGTCGCTGGAAAGAATACTACTACGAAACGCTGTAGATGGGCCTCCTTCATTGACCCAGCCCATCAGAAAATAGTCCGACACTTCTCGTTTATCCGTTCGCGCCAGTTCAAGTCCACTGAGTGTTGCTGTACTGCTATTGTCTTTGTTTAAGCGAATTTCCAGCGAGTCTCCGGCGTACAAGCTGCCCTGCACAGCAGCCATAATTTCCCCGGCAAACTCGATGATGCTGGCGTTGGGTGGCATGCCAGTGGCCAGTTCCCCCTGCAGCAGAATGTTGCCCATGAGGCTCCTGATACTGGTGCGTCGTGCGACAACTCGATACTCCATGACCTTCGGGCCAGCCGCTGCCACGATATCGCTGGGCCTGGGTACAAGCTCGTCGTAGTGGAGCGCGCCAATATAGATATTGCGTCCCGTTTCCTGATGCATGGCGAGGCCTATCAGACGTGCCTCACCAACGCTCGAGAGCGTGGTATTAGCGGCCAGCAGGCAGGAGAAGGCGACACTTATTGCCAGTAGCCATCGTTTAGTCTGTTTACTCATAAGTCCCACGTTGTTTTCAGCGAATATTGATGAATTACAGCTTTGCAGTGCAGTGCAGTTCAGGCAATAAAAAACAGGTGAAAAGTAGAGAAACATGGTGAAGCGCTGGAGTCCTGATAATAGCCGGGAGACTCTGCCCTCAAGGGTGCTCTGCAGGCACTACAAATTAATACCTACAGTCGGTATATCTAAGCCTGGGACTCCGAACACATGCCCAAGCTCATGAGCTGCTACGCTGTAACAAGAGGGGCCACTGGGCAGGTATATGTTTCTGCCTCTTGCGCATCCCTCTACTTTGTCGGGAGTTACATTACCGTTGCACCAGTCATAAATCTGTGTGGGGTTGTCAGTTTTGTGTACACTCACAAGCTTTGTTTCTTCATTTAAAGTTAGTGTTATTGAGCCTTCGTTGGCAACCGTCTCACAGACGATTTTTACTTCCTCGCCGAATGGATCAATCATGTTAGTGACACTACAGCCGCCGATACAGCCGCTGATAAGGAGAGTGGTTATTAATTGTACATATTTCATTTGTCTGATTCTTGTGCCTGTGATTTAAATCTCAGGCTCTATCACATTGTCTGCATTAGTTTTTCGGGCGCCTGATTTGACCACGTCAGACCAAGGCTGTTATTCAACCAAAGTGCCTCAAGCGCTTGAAAAATAGCGTCCAGCTCAGAGGGAGGGGAGGACTCCCCATCCTCGACCACACCTACGAAGTGAAATGCAGTGTGAGTATAAGACGTATTCTGGCGAATAGTGACGGCGGGTAGAGCTACTATTTTGTTGTCATAGCTTAAGTTGATAACAACTCGTGAGCCGTGTTTGAAAGTGAACTCCTCAGATTCAACATAGATTCCGGTGATACTGAGATCGATTGGCGTGACTGCCAGCTTCTTTCCGTCGACTTCCACGAATACGCAAAACTGCTCGACAATATCATGACTGAGCTGGCTCAGATCAATGCGAAATCCAGCTCGGCGGTTCGATTGAGAAGCCAGATAGGAACTAAGAAACTCCAGGAGTGCAGGTAGCTCCCTGGAGTCTATGACCGCGCGGGAAAAATCCTTCCCCTTTAGTTCAAATGCAATCTTTTCGCCCATGGTTCTTATCGTCAGATCGCCAGAATGTATTTCAGACACAATTTACCCTCCCCATTACCTGACCAGCGCCAGCGAATAAGCCTGAAAGCCTGAAAGTAACTATAAACCTAACGGGGCAGGATATAATTCGTATGATTACGTAGTCAGATATACGTATAATTACGTATAGGAGGGTTGCTCAGTTATCAACTTGCATGAGCATTGTTGCGAGATCGATCATTGAGTGTGCATGCATCTTATCGATTACTTTTTTCCGGTGAACTTCTACTGTCCGGCCACTTATGCCAAGTATACGGGCGATAGATTTGTTGGACTTGCCTTTAACCAGCCAACTCATAACCTCGTGTTCACGAGGTGTTAAAAGCATTACCCTCTGTTCAATCTGAGACTTCTGCAGGCGATCGTATCGGCTCTGTAAGTCAATTCCCATGGCACTCTTAACACATTCCAATACCTTGGTAGGCTGAACGGGTTTTTCTATGAAGTCTGTCGCCCCCGCCTTTAGTGCTTCAATGACCATATCTACTTCGGCAGCACCTGTGAGGAAGATGATAGGAGTATTGTTACCGTACACTGCCAGGACTTTTTGTAACTCAAGGCCACTCATGCCGGGCATGACTATATCCAGTAGTAGAACCCCGGGGTTGTCGGGGCTGTAGACCGCCAGAAATTCCTCTGCAGAGGAATAGGTTTTTACTGGAATATCGGCACCCTCGAACAGTGCTTCCAGCAAGATAAGAACAATGGGGTCATCGTCAACAGCGTACACTGTTGGCTCGGCTAGCATATGCGCCTTTGCGGTACTGGTCACCTTAACAACTTCCTACACGGTATTTACATATCATTTTTTATTCTCGCGGGTAAATGCTGTACCGCTCTCGCACTTTTACAACCCGTTAGTGAAGGGTATAAGCTGGCTGTTGTCAGCGTTCAGCCTGGCCATGCAATTACTGCTACGGCCCTTATTATTTGACAATATTCCTTCACTAAATGGCCTCCTTGTATATTTTATCAAGGATAGCCATCTTTTAAGCTACATTACACTACATGTTGTATGGGAGTCTACCTAACTGTCAAGATATTGACATGGTTCAGGGGGGCCGTGAATCAGTGGTACCAGTGGGCGGATGCAACCAATTCTCCGACCATGGGCCATACAGTTCGCTTAAGCGATTGATCTATAACAAGTAATTTCATTGGTTAATTTTTAAGCGGGTTGGAAACAGTCACACCTCGTAGACCCACCGACAGACCCACCTTAGCCCTATTGTTAAATTGCACTTAAAACTGACCCAGGGAGAGAGGGTGCGGCCATAATCTTGGACCGCTTTACAGGGTGATATGGGCATGACACCGAGCACCAGGGCAAGTTTAAGCATTCCACAGCCGAAGGAAGTAAACCCGTTTGAATGTTTGAGTTAGGGCTTATGATCAGGCACCTGTCCGGTAATCCCCTGGACGTGTCCGGACATGTCCGCTTTCACCACAGCATAGATACTCACCAGCCCTCCTCTCTACTATGGAAAGGACAGTGATGGGGGGATGTGCACCCGTTGAGGCTGAGACTAAATAGAATAATGGAGTGCTTGTTTGCGCCCAATTGGTATAACAGCATATGAATTCGCAACTATTATTAAACCTGTCAACAAAAAAACTGCTGTAACAGGGAGAGTTCTCATGATTAGAATAGTTGGAGTGTTTGTCACTGCGTTTCTGCTTACATTACTTTTTTCGTCGGGGGCATCAGCCCAGTCGCCTGCTGGCATCCAAGGCAATGTGACAGTAATGAACGGTGAGGGCAATCCTGTACCGGTTGTTATTCAAGGGGTAGATGGTGATGTAGATCCAGATGCGCTTCAGGTGGAACTCGTCGCAACATTTAACGATGGAAGCTGGGATGCTACACCTAGCGTAAAGTTGTCAATCGAAAGTGGCAAAACGGCGGTATTTGAGTACATTTCCTGCAATATGTCTTACGGATTCGGACCCTCTGGCGCAAGCACCGTAACACTCTACGTAGACACGATTAATCCCGATGAGAGTCTAGGGACTGTAAATCCGTACCGGGCGGCTTTGGAATCCTTTCCAGATTATACGCCCGCCCCGTTCCATTCTGGACACGCTTCAGGCATGGTATCAGCATGTATCGGAGAGAAATGTACCGGTTTAGATGGAACTCAATATCCATCGTTATATATAGATGCCGAGCGCGATACAGGCTCATCTGCTGTGGGTGGTGATCCTGGGCAGGAAATGAAGTGCACGATTTTTGGCTCGGTTTACTAACAGAAAAGATTATTTTCTCAGTCCAAATCTACCCGCTTCGGCGGGCTTTTTATTGCCTGCCACCCGAAAGCAGCCCGCAGTCACCTATTCACTGTCCAGCGCATCACTGATCCATTAAATTCAATGCAGCAAAAAGTACCCGCCAAATGTGCATGGAATGTGCATGGCGTATTTTCGGCATTTTTAGGTGGTATTTTTCGGAGGGGCTAAAACGAGAAATATGCTTTAAATTAAGTGGTACCAGTGGACGGACTCGAACCGTCACGCTTTTTAAAGCACCGGATTTTGTATCCGGCGTGTCTACCAATTCCACCACACTGGCATTTCGCTGCGGATACTACAGAAAGTCTATATTATCGGCAAGATATTATTTGGTGTCGTCCGGCTGTCAGGTTACGGTT
>JAUVBI010000210.1 GCA_030591305.1 Pseudomonadota bacterium | reverse complement strand
CGTGCAGTAGCGGGGCGCTTAAATATCCGGTCTGCACAAAGTAGGTGCCACACACCACCAGTGGCCCGTAGGCCAGGGCGACCGCAAGCTCTCCCAGTCCATGATAGGACAGACGAAGGGTTCCTCCATGGTAATACCAGGCCAGGCCTATACCGATAACACCCGGGACAAGTACCCGCCAATCCCGCAAGCCTGCAATTATCAACCCGATGGTGATCGCCGTCAGGAAAAACACTGCGGCTATCGCCCGGGTTTGATTATGGGTCAGTAGTTTGTCTACCAATACCCGCTTGCCGCCCGAAAAGGGGCTGCGGTCAATAGTGTCTACGGCCAGGTCTGTACCGCTGTCGTAATCGACCACCTCGCCCGAGGCATTCTTTGCCACTTCCACGCAAAATACCCCGAGTACTGTCAGTGCCAGCCAGCCCCACGCCAGGTGTTGATCGGCCGCAGCCATACAGGCGCCGAGGAATATCCCTGCAAAAGAGGCCAATGATATCTTTGGGTCCGCAAGGCGCCAGAAGCCTCGCCAGAAATTTGGAGTCATTTAATCTTCCGGGGAATCGGTGTCCGGGGCATCAAGTGTGAGGCGGTCTTCGCCAAACCAGGCTTTGATCCTGGCCGCGGTCTTTTTTCGTACATCATCGTTGATGTAGGTGGCCACTGCGGCGATCGCCAACGCCAGTACGCCGAGGTCGTCAGCATAGCCGACGGCGGGTGTCAGGTCGGCAATGGCATCCAGCGGTACGATAAAATAACCCAGCGCTCCCGCGATGGTCGCCTTGGCCCAGGCAGGCGCTTTTTCCTCTTGCGCGGCGTAATAGAGCAGCAGGGCTTTCTCGACCACTTCTACGCCGGCGGATTTGGCATAGTACTTCAGTTTGCTCCAGAAGCCCTGTTCTGAAAAAGCGTCTTCAAATTCGTTGTGGTTGCTCATATACCGGTATACTCCATCACCCAAATAACCAGGGATTCAACTCATCCCGGTTTTCAACAATAATCTGCTGTGCCATAGGATCCTCTAACTCTTCTGTGGGATCTACATGCAGTAATTTCAAGGCATAGGGTACCAATTTGGCGCGGGTGCTCACTTCCAGTGCGCCATTTTCCATACCGTAGTCGACCTCCACGACTTCCCGCTGATCCTGGTTCAATCGCGGATCGGGGGCGATGCGTATAGTGATGGTGGTATTCCACTCAGTATCGCCGGCTATTCCGTGTTCGGCATCATCCATGATTTCAGGAATATCCCGAAACCGGCTCAATACAAAGTCCCGGTATTCCTGGTTTTTTTCACACCATGCGCGCACATGCCAGCGCAGGCCGGTGTAGACCAGGGTGTGGGGTACGATGATGCGCCCTTCACGATCGGGGTTGTTGATGGAGACATAGTCCACATCCAGCCGCTTTTGCTGGCGGGCCGCCTGCATGATGGGGCGCAACACCTCGGGTTTTACGTCCCGTACCGGCAGGGAGAGCACCTCGACATTGGCCATGTTGAGTGACAACGACTCAAAGACATTCATCAGCTCGTTATTGCGCGCCATCAGGTGCAGGTACTCATCGGCCAGGCCCTGGGTGACCTGTGGCTGGAAATCGTCGGTCGGTTTGTAGCCCTTGAGGAATTTGTCGTATTCCAGGTTGCCCGGCCCGACCTCGCGAATGTAGTTGTTGATATCCTTGCTGGCCTGTTGCCGGCCGATGCCGAAGGTGTCGCACAGATGGCGGGTGGTCAGGCGCCCCTCCCACAGGACGATGGTTTCGATAAAGCGATAGCGCAGAAGAAGCTCCCAGCGGAAGGGCCATTTTTTGTTGGTACGGGGCGGCATGCGCGGTTCCTGTGTGGTTGCTTTGCCGACCCAGTATAGTTATATCCGTATAAATTGTGTACATGTCGTGGCAGGCGGCAAGTTTTACCGCTGCACACATTGCCCTGCCGGTAGGTGGCCGCTAACATCCGGTATTTCTTTACCTGGAGGCTGAAATCGAAGCGGATTTTCGCTAATGTGTTGGTTGCAATTAATGTCACATTCAGCCCAGACTTTTATGCGCCGCTGCTGACTTACGGAAATAGTCGGAACTCAGGTGCTATCTTATGGTCTATTTTTCATCGCTGGTCGAACACTGTACGAGATTAATAACAAAAAGGTGAGAGTCGAATGATTATACAACGCAGACAGTTGCTGCAATTATCCGCTGCGGTAGCCGCAGCGCCAATGCTTGGGGCCTGTGGCGGGGAAGATTTTGTTCTAACCCCCGATACACGGTTTCCTATCGGCCCATTCGGTCCGGATTCAACTGCGGAGGAGGTCACCCGCGGTCTGGATCTGAGCGGAAAGACTGCGCTGGTAACTGGCTGCACCTCCGGCCTGGGTTATGAGACGATGCGGGTGCTTGCCCAGCGTGGCGTACATGTTATCGGTACCGGACGGACTATTGAAAAGTCGACGGCGGCCTGTGCCAGTATAGAGGGGCAGACAACACCGCTGTGGTTGGAGTTGTCCGATTTCCAGTCGGCAGTGAGCTGTGCCTCCGCAGTGCAGATGATGGGGCAGACACTGGATATGGTGATCTGCAATGCTGGCATCAACACATTTGGCGACCTGGAGTTGGTTGACGGTATCGAGAAACACTTCGCAGTCAATTTTCTTGGCCACTTTGTGCTGATTAATCACCTGATGCCGATACTACTGGCCAATGATGCCAGCCGTATCGTCCATGTAGGCAGCAGGTCAGGTTATAAACAAGCGCCCTCGGTGGGGATAGATTTTGACAACCTGCGCGGAGAAAAAGAATTTGATTCTCAGGAGGCATACGGCCGTTCCAAGTTGGCCAATGCCCTATTTTCGCTAGAGCTGGCCCGGCTCCTGGAGGGGACGAGCGTCACCTCCAACGTGGTACACCCCGGGCTGGTGAAAACCAATATCGCCCGGACGGCGCCGGCGCCCCTGCGCGGTGCATTCAACTTACTGGGGGGCTTTTTTGCGAAAACACCGGCGGAGGGCGCCGCCACGCAGGTTTATGTCGCGACGAATCCGGCACTGGAGGGAGTGAGTGGTGCTTACTTTGAAGATTGTAATCCGGTACAGATCAGTGGCGACAATCACATGTTTGATGAGGCCATGGCCGATCAGCTTTGGACTGTGGCGGAGGAAATGACAATGGATTACCTTCTGTAGGGTGGTGATTTTCCGTCCAGTTAGTTCACCGAGCGGTCAGTGTTTTCCCAATAAGGCGCTCTGAGTTCCCTTTTCAGGACTTTACCTGGCCCGGATTTTGGCAATGGTTCGTGTTGGATATCAATCCCTTTGGGCACTTTATAACCGGCAATATGTTCGCGACAAAAATCGATAATTTCTGACGGATCGATATCGCTGTGTTCTGGCCATGGAACAACCACGGCATGCACCGCCTCTCCCCATTTTTCATCGGGTACGCCAAAGGCGGCAGCTTCAAGTACGGCCGGGTGTTTATACAAAACCTCTTCTATTTCCGTTGAATAAACGTTCTCCCCGCCGCTCACAATCATATCTTTGGATCGGTCGACCAAAAACAAATAGCCTGCTTCATCCATATAGCCAAGATCGCCCGTCCAATAACGGCCATTTTTCAGCACCGCGGCAGTTTGCTCTTCTTTGTTCCAGTAACCCTTCATCACATTGGTGCCGGTAACCACAACCTCACCAACCACCCCGGTTGGTAATTCACTGCCGTCGGTATTACGGATACTCACATAACTGCCGATCACAGATCGGCCACAGGAGCGGGCCCTTGGGTCATCTATAAGTTTTTCTTCATGGCGAAGGACCGTCGCCAGCGGAGACGTCTCCGTACCCCCGTATACTTCTACCATTTGCGTGCGGGGAAAGGCGCTACTGGTTCGGCGAAGGACCTCTGTTGCGATCGGAGAGCCACCATGGGAGAGAATTTCCAGCGTATCGACATTGCGCGGATTTGTATGCTGCTCATCTGCCATTGCCGCTAGCATGGTGGGCACACCCAGCGTCATATTGACTTTGTGTTTCTCTATCAAATCCAGTGCTGCCTTGGCATCAAAGGCGCCTAAGGTAATCTGGCAGGCTCCTAACCAAATCGCACCCAAAACACCGTTGGACCCCGCTGCATGGAACAACGGCGCCATAATGAGCGATCGATCTTCTGATGATTGCGGAATCGCAGCCAGCCAGTTATATGTATTTGAGATCAAATTACGATGGGTTAACATCACCCCTTTGCTCGCACCCGTTGTGCCCCCCGTATAAAACAGCCCGGCGAGCGCGTTTTCATCACCCTCTTCACCCAGTACAGCTTCGCTGGCGTTGTCCAGCAATGCTTCATAATCGCCGGGCATTGTTATGACATGATCAACAATTTCCGCAAGTTCTCCAAGCTCGGTTCGATCAGTGAGTAGAATTTTGGCGCCGGAATCTTTCAAGGCATAAACCAGCTCAGGCATTGCATGTCTTGTATTGAGTGGGACTACTACCATGCCCCCCGAGGGAACGCCCACGTAAGTTTCAATATATTGATGTGAGTTGTTGGCCAGCAGTGCGATCCGGTCACCTTTTTGCGCACCCATGGCTTGCAGCCCACCCACCAAAAGACTACAACGACGCCACATGTCCTCGTAAGTGATTTCTATATCATCGTGAATCAGCGCAGTTTCTTTCGGCCCGATTTGTAAGGCCCGCTTTAACGGGTCGATCAATGTATGCATTGTCAGTCACCTTTAGCCAGTTTCTAATTTCGTGATCTGAATACTACATTGGTCAACCGCAAAATGTCTAATAGCCCGGCAATGATGGTGTGCCGAAGGGTGTGGTGTTTGTTAGAGCGAGGCAGATAAAAAAACTGCCCCGGGGTGGGGGCAGTATAAGGACCTACATTGGGGTATTGAGGGTCCGCCTTCCCTGGCAGACCATAAACTTTTACACGACCAGGTTGACCACCGTGACCAGTGTCACCAGAAATATGACGGTGAAGGCCAAGCCTGCGATGATGAAATGCACCGGCTTGCCACGCTCGAAATCTCGAACCTTGTTTTCTTTGGATTGCACGCCAAAGCTCGCCGCGAACACACTTCCCATGATCTGAAAGAGGGTTAAATCCCCCTGCTCGACGCCGGTCGCTTCATTTGTGCGTGTTGTCACCTGATCCCTCAATTTGTTTCAATAATCCAGCCAAAAATGACCTGATCACGTTCTGTCAATGTCACTATACTCACTCGTTAAATGTATAGCAGGTTGCGTGCCAATTGTGGAAAAGGGATAATATATTTTGTAACATATTGAAAAATATGGATTAAATATTTTTTCCTGGATCTGACTCAGGTGATCTAAAATCATCGGCACTAACTTATTGCCGATAATGGCGAAGCGTGGTGACAAAAACGGCAATCAAAGTGTGAGTGGGTTGTCGAGTGGTTTGTCTATGGGGTGCATCATTACCCCTATGAAAAAGATCTCTCATGCCATTGTAAATCCTCTTAAGTCCCTGAACCTTCTTTCCCGGGCTGCAATAGAAGGGCTCACCAGTACCCGT
>JAUVBI010000289.1 GCA_030591305.1 Pseudomonadota bacterium | reverse complement strand
CTGCCTATTAAATATTGTGCCAGGTGGGCCTTGGCTTTAATCCACCCGGCAGAACCCAGTTGCTGTAGCGCCACCATTAACAGTATCAGGATAAGCGCATAGCGCCCGCCGCTAATCCTGGGTAAATTCGTCACTGTCCACCTCCGGTTGGCGCATTACATAGCTCATCATCGCCAGAAAGGCGAATAAGCTTCCCAGAAAGATGTTTGCAGGGCCAGTGGTCGCTGTTGCGGGATAGGGAACAACTTGTGGCATTTGCCCTTTTGGCTGGCTATTGGGGATCGCAGCCTTTTTCAAACCAGATTTTTCCGGGCGTGAAATTTGCTCCTCCACAGCCACAAAACTGGTATAGGGGCTCATCAGGCTGTGTGTTAAAGCTACAGCCAGAACGTCCTCACGCACCGCCTCCTCGCTCCTTCCCATTATCTTTTGGTCGAGCAGGGCGGCTATTTTTTCTCGCGCCCAGAGGCTGGCCACACCCGGATTATTTGAGCCGGCGAGCTGCAATTGCCGCGACCAGTGCCTCCCTGCTAACTCACCCGATATAACAAGCTCCCCCGCCAGTTGTTTTTTATCAAACTTAAAGGCCACCATTACCGGTTTACCAGAATACAAATCGGGAATTCGCTCTGGATAAGCCTCTACATCACCCGGCCAGGTAACATTGATATCTGTCGACAGCGGCGTGGATATCTGTTCGAATAAGCGTTGCATTTTCTCGGCGACGTCACCGACATCGCCGATATGCGTGTGCGTACCACGCCCGAACTGTGCCGCTTTACGCATAAACCAGAAGTTGGGCGCAGAGCCTATCCCCACGGTGAACAAACGGCTATTGCCCAGGGTTTTTACAATTTCTTCAAATAACTGAGCCTCATTGGCAATGGCGCCATCGGTAATAAAGATAAGCTGCCGCAGACCGCGGTTTTCTGTTCCTGCAATGGGCTGTGCCGACACCGCCAGGGCAGCACGCAGGGCGGGCAGGATTTCTGTACCACCACCGGCACTGAGCTGCCGCACATACTCCCCCGCCTTCTGCAGATAGTGACGCGAGGCGGGCACAGAATCCCTGAACAGCATCTGATAGTTTGAGTTGAACTCAATAATATTAAAATGATCCTGCGGGCGCAGTTGATCCAGCGCCATGGTCAAGCTCTCGCGCGCCTGATTGATGGACACGCCCCCCATGGAACCGGAGGTATCAATGACAAATATCATTTCCCGGGCCAGTACAGCCTCATTTGAAGCAGTGGCCAGAGCGGGTGGCACAAGCATTAACAAGCCGTAGTAAGCGCCACCAATTTTCTCGGTAAACACGGCTGCCCTGGGTGCACTGCCCGTAACCGGCTTCCAGTTCAGGACAAAATCCCGGTCCATTTCACTAAACCCCGAAGCGAGCTCTATCTCATACAGGCCCTTGTTACGCTTGAGCACAATCTCATGATAATCGGACTCGATCTGCACCAGAGGCATACCCATATCCAGACGTGCAGTCAGTTTTATGCGATTGAGACCAGCGCCATCAGGCACCGCACCCGGAGACATGACCCACCCGAGGTCTGTGTCCACCAGCAGTACCTCATCAGCTGACTTCACGTCGGAAGCAGAAAAATTGGCTACAGGCTGGTACCGGGGTGTAATCGTCATGGGAAAGCGCAGAGAAAACTCACCCCTGACATAGTCCAGCGATTGCACATACTCAAGACGAACGGTAATTTCCTCGCCGGGGCCAATATTTGCCACCCGATTGGTAAACAGGTTTGGCCGCTGTTGCTCCACCAGACCGACTTTTTTTCCCGCTTGCTTGGCCGCCTTATAGATTTTTTTGGCGACAGATTTCTCTTTAATTTTTCCTACAATGCGCCGATCATCAATAAGCATTTCCATATGACGCACTGCCGCCAACTCTGGCAGGGGAAAGGCATAAACCCCCTCCACCCACTGGTCGCTGGTATTGCGAAACGTTTGCTCCAGGGAGACAGTTGCTATCATGCCGCTGATATCAAAATGCACCCTGCCCGATTGAATAAGGGCGGGGCGGTATTCACCTCCAGCTAGCGCCCGAAACAACATTTGCCCCGCCTGCACCCCATCGGGATTTAAAATCTCCGACCGGGCCGGGCTGACGGTTAATAACAAGGTCGCAATAGAGACAATAATTACCGCCGGTAAAGCGCGAAACAAAAGCCAGTATCTACGGCCACCGGCCAGTGGGTCGTCGGTTTTACTGGAATAACGGAGATAGGTGTACATGGTCTGCCCCTGATGTGTTGGTACCTGAAGCTATTAGAACGCTGCGATATGGCCAGAAGCGGACACAGTGTGGCAAAGTGCTGGGGAAAAATGATGAATTGTGGCAAGTGCTTGTAGAACACCCCGGTTTTTGAAAGTATGGGGATATGCCACATTACATTGCCATTGTTGAAGACGAAGCCGCCATTGCTGCCAATTATCGCGACGCACTGCAGCGAAAGGGCTTTCAGGTGTCTATCTACAGCGACCGAGAAAAGGCGACGGCAGCTTTTGCCAATCGCCTGCCCGACCTGGCCATTATTGATGTGGGCCTGGGTAATGAGATTGAGGGCGGTTTTGATTTGTGCCGTGAGTTGCGCAGCCGCTGCCCAGAATTGCCCATTATTTTTCTCACCGCACGCGATTCAGAACTGGATGTAATCTCCGGCTTACGCCTGGGTGCGGACGACTACCTGACCAAGGATATTTCACAGGCCCAGCTGCTGGCGAGAATCGTCGCGCTGTTTAGGCGGGTGAAGGCCCTGCGTGTGCCAGTGCAGCAGGACCACATTATTGAACAGGACCAGTTAGTGCTTAATTTAGAGCGTATGACAGCCAACTGGCAGGGCACCACCCTGGATCTCACGGTCACCGAACTCTGGATTGTCCACGCGCTCGCGCGCAACCCCGGCCACGTTAAAAACCGGCAGCAGTTGATGGACAGTGCCAACGTTGTACTGGACGACAACACCATTACCTCACATATCAAACGGATACGGCGTAAGTTCCAGCTGATAGATGCCGGGTTTGAGGCCATAGAAACAGCCTATGGCATCGGCTATCGCTGGTCGGGAAAATAGCGTGAACCTGCGCCGACAACTGCTGGTTGCCAGTTTACTCCTGCTCACCCTGCCCTGGGCCGGCTGTCAATTTGTGCGTGAGATGGAAGGAGCGTTAAGGCAGGGGCAGGAACAATCGCTACAAGCCACCAGCATGGCCGTGGCGGCGACACTCAGAGACAAACCCGAACTACTCTACCCCAAGTTGCAGCGCTTACCCGAAGAGGCCAGCAAGAATAGCGGTAACAACAGAAGCCTGTATGCAAGCCCTATCGAGCAAAGAATCATAATCGACGGCTATGGCGATGGCTGGGACGAGATGGAAT
>JAUVBI010000183.1 GCA_030591305.1 Pseudomonadota bacterium | reverse complement strand
GGCCACCGGCACGAACCTCGTCCAGCAAGACATCAGACTTCAATTCAAACTCGGAAATAGTGTCGCCGGACTCGGACAGAATTTTTCCGTCGTAGGGGCGAATTTCAATGATGTCACCCATGCCGATGTTATCTACCGGTGCTTCAAAAACCAGGGCGCCGGCGTCTTCCATGGTGTTGTAGAAAATAGGGGCGACCTTGCCACCGATGCAAATGCCGCCACCTCTTTTATTGGGTACGCCGGGCATGTCGTCGCCAAAAAACCACAGTACAGAGTTGGTGGCCGACTTACGTGATGAACCTGTGCCGACCACATCGCCTACAAAGGCAACGGGTAGGCCCTTGGCCAGAACATCCTCAACCTGCTTCATGGGCCCGGTAACACCGTGTTCTTCAGGGGTCAGGCCATCGCGGGTCATCTTATACATTGCAAGAGCGTGCAGGGGGATGTCGGGGCGAGACCAGGCATCGGGGGCAGGGGACAGGTCATCGGTGTTGGTTTCACCAGTGACCTTGAATACGGCAACTTTAATCGATTCGGCAACAGCGGGTTTCGACGTAAACCACTCGGCATCAGCCCAGGATTGCACCACTGACTTGGCATTCTCATTGCCATTGCTGGCCAGTTCGGCAACGTCGTGGAATGCTTCAAACATCAGTAGGGTGTGCTTCAGTTCAGTGGCTGCCTGTTCACCCAGGTCTGCGTCGCCCAATTGTGAAATGAGGGTCTCGATGTTGTAACCACCGTGCATATTGCCCAGTAATTTGATAGCAGCACTTTTATCGATAAGCGGGCTATTGGCGTCACCGGATACGATAGCGGAGAGAAACCCGGCTTTTACATAGGCGGCTTCATCCACGCCAGGAGGAACGCGGGTGCTTATCAACTCAAGCAGAAATTCTTCTTCGCCAGCTGGCGGGGCTTTTAGCAGCTCTACCAAAGAGGCCACCTGGTCGGCATGTAGGGGTTTGGCGGGAATATTTTGGGCGGCGCGTTCCGCCACGTGGGCGCGATAGGCTTCAAGCATGATAGAGCTCCTTGTCTGGGTAGCGAGAGTTCGGTGAGGTGGCCAGATCAATGGATGAAAGCGATTGATTTAGCCCCTGAAATACGGGGCGGAGTATAGCTCAATCGGGGTTTAAGATAAATAAATCAACTGCTTATATCGTGCATTCACACCGGTGATAAGCTAAACACGATACAGAAGAGAGCAGAACTTATAAGCATTCTACTGTACCATTTGGCGCATGACAGACATCACACATATCTACCCTGGCTTCTTGCTCTGCCCAACGCCTGTTGCCTGGGTCGAGGAGGCAGCCAAACCAGAAAACCTGCCAATCCTTCTGGTCGATCACGCTAATCTGGAGCACAATGCGGCGCAATCTGCGTTGACGACTATAAGGCGATACCGGCACGGTGTTCCAGGGATAGCGAACACAGGTGTACGCCCCGCGACACACCGTGACAATAAGGCTGCAGCCGCTGATTCAAATTTCAAGCGTCGAAATGTGGAGTACGATGATTTGCTGCATATGCTGTCGCGCCTGGCGCGTGAGGAATTGCATCATTTTGAGCAGGTGATCGCCATTATGAAGAAGCGCGATATTTTCTACACCCAGCTTTCCGCCAGTCGCTACGCGGGAGAATTGCACAAAAGTGTGCGAAAAAACGAGCCGGGTCGGCTGGTTGATACCCTGATTGTGGGTGCCATTATCGAAGCCCGTTCCTGTGAGCGTTTTGCCGCGCTTATCCCCGTGTTGGACGAGAAACTGGCAACATTTTATAGCTCATTGCTTAAATCTGAATCCCGGCATTTTATGAATTATCTCAACTGGGCGGAGAACGTGTCATCGCCTGGGGAAGTGAGTGAGCGGCTGCCACTATTTCTGGCGGCCGATCGTATTCTGGTAGAGGGTGAGGACAAGGCGTTTCGTTTTCACAGTGGTGTGGTGGCGAAAACCAATTAAAGTACTACTAGAATAAAGGATTATAACTCATTGATTTATATCGAATGAAGTAAGGTTTAGCTTGCCCTGCTCGGCTTCGATCAGCCAGCCTTTTTCACCCCAGTCCCCCAGTACCCAACGTGTCCCTGTGCTTTCCTTATGGCGAGCTGGCCGGTGGGTGTGGCCGTGAATCATCTGGGTCACCTCATGGAAACGCATGGTCTCGACCACCGCATCCCCGCTCACGTCCATAATATCTTCGGCCTTGTTGCTATTGGACTCTTTGCTCATGCTGCGCAGCTGGCTGGCCAGGGCGCGTCGCTCTTCAAGGCTGTGACTGAGGGCCTCTGCCTGCCACTTGGGGTCTCGGGTCATGGCTCGAAAGGCCTGGTATTCGGCATCGGCCGTACATAGGCTGTCTCCGTGCACAAGCAGAGTGGGCTCACCGTGTAAATTGATCACGGTGGGGTCGGGCAGGAGCTTGCCACCTACAGACTGACAAAAATCACCTCCCAGCATGAAGTCGCGATTGCCTTGCATCAAAAATAGCTGCGCCCCGGCACTGCTGAATTCATGCAGTGCCTGTGCGACCTGCAGGGCGATGGCGGCGTCATCGTCGTCACCCACCCAGGCATCAAACAGATCTCCCAGGATATAGAGCTGGTCGCAATCGAGATTGTCTTGCAGAAAATGCACAAAGGCCCGGGTAATACCGGGCCTTTGTGGACTCAGGTGTAAATCAGAAATGAACAGCGTGCGTGCCACAGGGCGGGAACCTAGCCCTCTACCACTTCCACTGACTCGATGATAATGTCATCGGCGGGTACATCCTGCATACCGGCTTTGGTGGTGGTAGATACAGCCCGAATCTTATCCATGACATCCTGGCCCTCGACGACCTTGCCAAAGACACAATAACCCCAGCCCTGCATATTTTTGCCGGAGTGGTTAAGAAAGTCATTGTCTTTCACGTTGAGGAAAAACTGCGCAGTGGCAGAGTGGGGGTCCATGGTGCGGGCCATAGCGATAGTGCCGTGGTCATTCTTCAGGCCGTTGTCTGCTTCATTTTCAACGGGCTCACCGCAGGACTTTTGCTCCATATTTGCATCAAAACCGCCGCCCTGGATCATAAAGTTGTCGATGACACGGTGGAAGATGGTGTCATTGTAAAACCCGTCCTGGGCATATTGAAGAAAATTAGCAACAGTTTTGGGTGCTTTTTCGGCATCCAGCTCCAGCGTGATATCACCAAAAGTCGTGTGAATGATAACCATAGTGTTGTCCTTGTCTGTCTGACAGTGTGTAAAAGCGTGTGAATAAGCGTGGTAAGTCGCAAAGGGGGGCAATCATACGGGCTTTTGGATTTTTGCGCTAGGTGGTAGCGGTAACTGTAGCTATAATACGCGGCCATTTTGAGTGCCAGAGCATCAGGAGCTATGGAAACCAAACCAGCGAATAATTTTTTGCGGTCAATTATTGCCGACGAACTGGAAAGCGGTAAAGTCACTGAGGTAGTGACACGCTTTCCGCCAGAACCCAATGGCTATCTGCACATTGGCCATGCCAGCTCAATCTGCCTGAACTTTGGTTTGGCGCAGCATTTTGGTGGGCGCTGCCATCTGCGCTTTGACGACACCAACCCGGAAAAGGAGAGCCAGGAGTATATTGATGCCATACAGGCTGAGGTTAAGTGGCTGGGCTTTGATTGGCACGGCGACGTTCGCTTTGCCTCATCCTATTTTCAGCAGTTTTACGATTGGGCAATTGTACTGGTAGAGCAGGGCAATGCCTATGTGTGTGACCTGAGTGCGGAGCAGGCACGTGAGTATCGCGGCAATTTAACTGAGCCCGGTCGCAACAGCCCCTTCCGCGAGCGCAGCGTTGTAGAAAACCTCGATTTGCTGGCGCGTATGAAAGCAGGGGAGTTCATTGAGGGCGAAAAGGTCCTGCGGGCAAAGCTGGATATGGCCTCGCCCAATATGACCATGCGCGACCCCATTCTCTATAGAATACGAAAGCAGCATCACCACCAGACCGGTAATGACTGGGTTATTTACCCTACCTACGATTTTGCCCACGGCCAGGAAGATGCTATCGAAGGTGTTACCCACTCTATATGCACCCTGGAATTCGAGGGGCATAGACCCTTATACAACTGGTTTATAGAACAGCTGCCTGTGCCCAGTGAGCCCCGCCAGTTTGAATTTGGCCAGCTCAACCTGAGTTACACCATTGTCAGCAAGCGCAAGCTAAAACAGCTGGTAGACGAGGGCGTTGTAGAGGGTTGGGATGATCCGCGTATGCCTACTATTTCCGGAATGCGCAGGCGCGGCTATAGCCCTGGTTCGCTGCGTCATTTTTGCGAAATGGCCGGCGTGTCGCGCACTGAAGGTGTGGTGGATGTGGCCATGCTGGAGCACGCTATTCGCGATGACTTGAATGAAAATGCGCCCAGGGCGATGTGTGTGCTGAACCCACTGAAAGTGGTTTTGACAAATTACCCCGAGGACAAGCTGGAGCAATTAACCGCACCGTCTCATCCCAGTCGGGAAGAGTTGGGCTCACGAATGGTGCCCTTCAGCCGAGAGTTTTATATTGACGCGGATGACTTTCGTGAAGAAGCCAATAAAAAGTTCAAGCGCCTGGTGATTGGCAAGCGTGTGCGGCTGCGCAATGCCTACGTGATAGAGGCGGATGAAGTAATTAAAGACGCCAGTGGGGAGCTTATTGAGGTGCGGGCGCGGTTTATTGAAGGCACTCTGGGTAATAACCCCGAAGATGGCATTAAACCCAAGGGCGTTATTCAGTGGGTATCTGCTGTTGGCGGTAAGCGTGCCAAGGTTAAGCTATACGACCGGCTGTTTAACGATGAAGCGCCAGACAAGGGCGATAAGAACTTTCTGGATTACATCAATCCCGATTCCCTCAAGGTCGTTGAACAGGCCTGGGTTGAGCCCTCTTTAATAGACGCTGTACCCGAGCAGATTTTCCAGTTCGAGCGCGAGGGATATTTTGTCGCCGACAGGTATGAGCACAGTGGTGATACGCCGGTCTTTAACAAGACTATCGGTCTGCGCGACACCTGGAATAATTAAAGGGGCTAGCGAGCAGTATATGAGTCTTACAATCTACAATACCTTATCAGGCAAGAAGGAAATCTTTGTGCCCGTGGTTGCCAATACGGTAACCATGTACGTCTGTGGCCCCACGGTTTATAACCTCGCTCACATTGGCAACGCCAGGCCGGTTGTTGTGTTCGACACACTGTTTCGTCTGCTGCAGACCCAGTACGAAAACGTCATCTATGCGCGCAATATCACCGACGTGGATGACAAGATTATTACTGCCGCAAGAGAGCGTGGTTGCAGCATTGACGAGGTTACAGACGAGTTCACGGTCAAGTTTCGCGAGGATATGGCGCAGCTGAACGCGCTGCAGCCGACGATGGAGCCACATGCCACCGACAACATTGCACCTATGATTACTCTCACTGAGGCCTTGATTGAAAAAGGCCATGCCTACGCCTCGGAAGGACATGTATTGTTTGCGGTGGAGTCCATGGAGGACTATGGCAAGCTGTCCGGCCGTTCACTGGACGATATGCTGGCGGGAGCCAGGGTTGCCGTAGCAGACTACAAACGCCACCCCGGAGACTTCGTGCTGTGGAAGCCCGCTGCGGATGAAGATCCGGGCTGGGACACCCCCTGGGGTCGCTGCAGGCCGGGTTGGCACCTGGAATGCTCCGCCATGATTCGCGAGCACCTGGGTGAAACTATCGATATTCACGGGGGTGGCAGAGACCTTATTTTTCCGCACCATGAAAATGAAATTGCACAGAGTCGCTGTGCCCACGGGGGTGATTATGTGCACTACTGGATGCACAACGCCTACCTGGACATAGACGGTGAGAAAATGTCCAAGTCCCTGGGTAATTTCCACACCGTACGCGACTTACTGGAAAGTTTTCGCGGTGAAGTACTGCGCTTTGCACTGCTGTCTGCCCACTATCGCTCCCCCCTGAACTTCTCTCCCGAACTGCTGGAACAGGCGGAGAGCACCCTGGCAAGCTTATACGGCACCTTGAGAGAGGTGTCTGGGCTAGACGCTGACGACGAAGTAGACCTGGCATCAGAGCCTTTCTACAAGGCCCTGAATGATGACCTGAATACACCGCAAGCTATCGCCGAAATTCACGCGTTGGCCAAGGAGCTTAATAAAGCGGGCAATGCCGACAAATCGCGCTTGAAGGCCAGGATTCTCGCTGCGGGAAATTTGCTGGGCATTCTCCAGCAAGACCCACAGCAGTGGTTGCAGGGCAGTTCCAGTGAAGGTGAAATTTCCGGCGAAGATATTGAAACGTTTATTGTCGAGCGCCAGCAGGCAAAACTGGACAAGAATTACGGCCGTGCCGACGAAATCCGCCAGAACTTATTGCAGCAGGGTGTAGTGCTGGAAGACAGCCGTGAGGGAACCAAATGGCGGCG
>JAUVBI010000262.1 GCA_030591305.1 Pseudomonadota bacterium | reverse complement strand
CTGTGCGAACACAGGTGTACGCACCAGTATTTTGGTGGGCGGGCGAATTTACTAGAGGGCTAGGGGAATACTAAAAAAGGGGCCGAAGCCCCTTTCGTACCTCATGAGAAATAGAATTACTTCTTCATCTGCATCTTGATGGTGCTTTCGGTGGTCTTGTTGTACGGGGGCAGCATGCCACCCAACTTGCCAACATTGAGGCTGACCTGACGGTAGATTGACTTGGCATGGCTGAAGGTTTTGAAACCCTCGAAGCCGTGAATGGCACCCATGCCGCTTGGCCCCACGCCACCGAAGGGCAGTTCTTCCTGCATGATATGCATAATCACATCATTGATGCAGACCCCGCCGGAGGTGGTGCGCTCAATGACTGCTTTTTCCTCTGCGGCATCGTTGCCAAAATAGTAGGCTGCCAGGGGCCGGGGCTTGGAGTTGATGTAGTTGATGGTTTCATCGAACTCCTTGTAAGTGCGTATGGGCAAAATAGGGCCAAATAGCTCTTCTTCCATCACTTTCAGGTCATCCGCTGGCTCTGGAATCAGAGTGGGTGGGATTTTTCGTGTGCCGACCTGTGCGTCAAAATTTTCATTGGCCGGGTTAATGGAGATCACTTCCATACCGCGCTCTTCGGCTTCTTTCAGGTAGCCGTTTAAGCGCTCGTAGTGACGCTCGTTAATAACGGAGGTGTACTCTTCATTGTCCAGCAGCTTGGGGTACATCTCGGATACGGCTTTTTGCGCTGCGGCGATAACCTCGTGCAGTTTTTCTTCCGGCACCAGCAGGTAATCGGGAGCCAGGCAAATTTGGCCAGCATTGAGGGTTTTGCCTAGCATAATACGGCCTATGCTTTTCTGGATGTCTGCACTGCGAGAGATGATAACCGGAGACTTGCCGCCCAGTTCAAGGGTAACGGGTACCAGGTTGCGAGCCGCTGCCGCCATGATGTGTCTGGCGATAGATGTGGCGCCGGTAAACAGTAGGTGATCGAAGGGCAGGCTGGAGAATGCCTGTCCCACTTCCGGCCCACCGTCGAACATGGCAACCTCATTTTCACTCCAGGTGTCGGTGACCATTTCAGCCATGACCGCAGAGGTTGCGGGGGTGAATTCTGAGGGCTTGACCATGGCGCGGTTGCCTGCGGCCAGGACGCCGGCCAGGGGGCCAAAAGTCAGGTAAACCGGGAAATTCCAGGGGGCGATAACACCAACCACACCCAGGGGCTGGTATTCGATACGCGAACGTCCGCCCAATAAATTGAGTGGAAACATGGTGGGGCGCTTCTCGGCTTTCATCCACTTGCGCAGGTGCTTGATGGCGTGCTTCATGCCGGTGATGGAAGCGGCGACATCGGTCAGCATGGTGGCCTGGCGCGGGCGACAGCTGAAGTCTTTGTTCAGCGCCTCCACGAATTGGTCCTGATACTTGATGAGACCGTCTATACCGCGCTTGAGGCGGTCGATGCGCACCTCGGCTGAGACAGCGCCTTCCTTGAGGTAGTCGGCTCGTTGTGCCTTCAGTACAGCGGTCATTCTTGCGGTGATGTCGTCCAGCTGTGAAATTTCCTGGGGAGCGTTCATGCGTTTATTCTCGTTGGTAGTCAGCGCGCCAGTATAGCCCCCAATCGATCATATTTTAACCTCTGATGTGAGTTAAATATGGCCAATACAAAAGATGAAGCTCAACGGTTGCCTGACACCTGGGGTGAAGCCGGGCGCCGATTGCCATTTTTATTGCTGCTGGGCCGCTTGCGTCCACCGGGACGGTTGTGACCTTCGCTGCCCCTTCCCCGGGAGGTATTATCGTCACCTCGGTGCTTGTGATGGTGGCCTTTTCCCGCTTTTGCTGTGCGCTTGGCTTTGTGGCTTTTTGTCAGAGAGCCGCTGGGGGGGAGGTCGTGGTCGGGCTCGAAGCCGTCGACGTATTCCCGGGTAAGATGCTTCTGAATGAGCTGCTCAATACCCTTTAATTGCTTTATTTCATCTGCACTTACCAGAGAATAGGCTTTACCGGTTGAGCCGGCGCGGCCTGTGCGACCGATGCGATGCACGTAGTCTTCCGCCACATTGGGCAGGTCAAAATTCACCACTTGGGGTAGTTGTACAATATCCAGACCCCGGGCGGCGATGTCAGTGGCTACCAGCACCCGTATTTTGCCCTGCTTGAAACCGGCCAGTGCCCGGGTTCGCGCCCCCTGGCTCTTATTGCCATGAATGGCCGCGGCATTAATGCCCGCTTTTTCCAGCGTTTGTGCCAGGCGGTTGGCGCCGTGTTTTGTGCGGCTAAAAACCAGTACCTGCTGCCAGTCATTTTTCTTAACCAGTTCGCACAGCAGGGCCGCTTTACGGGCCTTGTCCACCGGGTACACCCACTGCTCTACGGTATCTGCGGTGGCATTGGCGCCTGCAACAGACACCTCAATGGGGTTGTGCAGAATCCCTTTTGTCAGCGTCTTGATGTCATTGGCAAAGGTTGCTGAGAACATCAGGTTCTGGCGTTTGGGGGGAAGTACCTTGAGTATCCTGCGAATGTCGTGAATAAATCCCATGTCCAGCATGCGGTCCGCTTCATCGAGCACCAGAATCTCCAGATCATCGAAGCGAACGGCGTTCTGCTGGTGTAGATCCAGCAACCGACCGGGAGTCGCCACCAGTATGTCCACACCGCGCCGCAGTTTCTGCATTTGCGGATTAATCTTCACGCCGCCGAACACCACGGCAGAACTCAGAGCCAGGTAGCGTCCGTAGGTCTCAACACTTTCGCCAATCTGTGCGGCCAATTCCCGGGTGGGCGTGATAATCAATACCCGAGCCCGATTGGATTTGGCGCGCTGGCCATTCTTTAGAAGCTCCAGGATAGGCAGAACAAAGCCAGCGGTTTTTCCCGTGCCTGTTTGCGCGGCAGCCATAACATCGCGGCCAGTCAGTACGGCTGGAATAGCTTCCACCTGAACAGGGGAGGGTGTGGTATAGCCTTTTTCGCTAACTGCGCGTAGCAGCGGTTCAGACAAATCAAAATCGTCGAATGTCATTGCTGTACTCTTTTAATTACAGTGCAACGCATTCGAGAAATTCGCCCTGCGGTGCGAGGGGGCGCGCATCTTACCCTAAAGGTAGAGCGAGAAATAGGACAAAATCGTCACAAAGTGGCGTGTTGTGCTTGGCATTTTGGAATTGAACTGCTAAAAAGCAACAATGGAAACGAATTTATTATCTGCTGACAAGCGCACGCCCTCACCGCCCTATGGTTATTCCCGGGAATGCATCCACGACCGGGAGGGACAGATTCACATTGTCGCGGAGTTTTATGCGCATAGAATACAGCCCGCCCGTATCGCCTACCGCATCGGTATTGATATAGCCTTTATCGAGGAGTTGATAGCGGGAGAGGTGGAAGAAGGGCGCTTTGATCGTCTGGTTACACATTATCGCAAGCAGCGCTTTTCCAAGCGGATGAAGGATTCCAAGACCAAGCCTGGCGGCGCTCAGTACGAATTACAGCAGAAAATTTCGCGCGATTTTGAATTGGAAACAGATTGATAGCTCACGTTTTTGGTGAGAGGCGTTATTTGTCGCGATTCTTTTCCTGCTCCACCCGGTTCGCATACCAGGCTTCCTGTTTTTCCAGGCTATCGATTTTTTCCTGTATGGCGCTTCTGCTGTTTTCATCATTCGCCGCCTTAAGCTCTGCGCGCTCCTGCTTCAATGCCTGCCGCGCTTCGTCCTGTTTTTGCCTGAGTTCAACCAGGCTGGCCGCCTCCTCGGCTTTATCGAAGATTTTTTCCACGGGTGCTGTGGTGGCTACTTTGGGCTTGTCGACATCGTGCAATACGGGATTGCTTGGGATCACCTTTTTCGAGGGGTCCAGGGCGCGCTGGTTCATATAGGACGGCGATACAATTTCCACGCCGTTGCCGTGCATTTGTTCCAGCACCTTCTTGCGTAAGTTTGACCGGGAACTGAGCAGGTTTTTCATATCGGGCAGGAAACCACAAATTCGATAGACCACGGCGTGATCCAGCAG
>JAUVBI010000197.1 GCA_030591305.1 Pseudomonadota bacterium | reverse complement strand
TCCTTCGGTGTAGCGGGGCCTATCAATAAGGCATTGGGCAGATTTAAAACGGGAGTGCTTGTCATGCCCGGTGGTGACAACCCGGCGGTACTGGAAAAGGCAACGGTGCTGTCGCGCATGTCATCGGCAGTCAGTTGACCATTGCGGGCTTTGTCGAACAGAGCCTTCATGCCCTTGTCGATGTCGACCACGCCCATTTGCTCCACGTGTTTCAGTACCGGCACCAGCAACTTGCCGTCGTAGGGTGTCTCGCCGGGCAGGGCCATAGCAATGCCGACATTTATGCTTTCATAGATCACTATTTCATCGCCTATAAGACTGGCATTGGCGATAGGCACCTGTTTAATGGCGCAGGCCAGGGCCTTGATGAGAAAGGCATTCAGGGATACCCGTGTTCCCAGCTGGTCTTCCATGGCGACAAAACGTTTGCGCGCCTTCAGCAATTTTGTAATATCCGATTCCCAGGCAGAAGACAGCTGGGCCGTGGTTTGCAGGCTTGTCAGCATGTGTTTTGCGATAGTTGCGCGCGCAGTGCCTTTTACGGAGATGCGTAGTTTTTCTACCAGCGGCCCCGTTGCTACCGGTGTTGTGATATGGGCAACGGGATTCTCCAAAGCTAACAAGACATCGCGTTTCACGATGCGCCCTGCAGGTCCTGTGCCGCTTACGCGCGACAAATCCAGATTGGCGTCCCGTGCAATTTTTTTCGCCAGCGGAGACGCGATGATACGCCCGCGCTGATTGACGGCCTGTGGCGGCGTGGACTCTATTTGCTTAAGCATATACTGGGTTTCGGGCGAAGCAGTTGCCAGGGCCGGCGCTTCAACCTCTGGAGAGGCAGCCGTACAGTCATCTGCAGACTCCATAAACTGGGCAATAGGCACTTCACACAGCACAGTTTCACCCTCTGCCACAAGAATATGCAGATAGCCGGAGGAGGGTGACTCAAGGTCGTAGGACACTTTTTCAGTCTCAACAACCATGATGGGCGCACCTTGTTCCACGTACTCGCCTTCTTTTACCAACCACTCGTTGATCGTGCCCTCGTTCATTGCCATCGCGAGCTTGGGCATCACATAATTATTAGCCATTGTCTTTTGCTCCCTATCGTCGCTACGCGCAGATTTTGCGAACAGCGTCTTCAATTTTGCCTGCTGTGGGTATGACGTACTCTTCCATATAGCCGCCTGGAACCGGCATGTTGGGTGAACACACACGAATAACTGGTGCGTCCAGCAGGTCAAAACCCTGCTCCATTACGCGTGCTGAAATAGTAGACGCCCAGCTCCCGGACTCCCAGTCCTCATCGACGATAACCAGCCGATTGGTTTTTTCCAGGGAGCGCATCAAGGTCTCCATGTCGAAGGGGACAAAAGTTCTGGGATCGATAATCTCACAGCTGATTTCGCCTTCCAGTTTCTCAGCCACAGCCAGTGCATTCTTCAACTGCACGCTGTTGGCCAGAATGGTAATGTCGGTGCCTTCACGCTTTACATCGGCAACACCCAGGGGAACGATATAGTCTTCTTCCGGTACGTGGCCACGCTCCTGCATCATGCCCAGATGCCAGGGGATCATCACCGGATTGTTGTCACGTATGGCCGCCTTCATCATGCCCTTGGCATCATAGGGTGTAGATGGCATGGCTACTTTGATGCCCGGGTGGTGGGCGAAGGTACCGTGAATGCTCATGGCATGATCGTTGGCCAGGCGCATGCCCGCTCCAACGGCAGCCGTCATCACCAGGGGCAGGGGATGTTGGCTGCCGTGGAGAAAGTAATATTGCCCAGTGGTGACGCTTGCCTCGGAAAAAGTGACATAGGAAAATCCACCGAACATAAAGTCAACCACCGGGCGATAACCTTCCTGGGCAGCACCAAAGGCCACGCCGTACATGCCCGACTCGGCAATAGGCGTGTCGAGAATGCGGTCGGGGCCGAACTCCTGCACCAGACCCATGGTGTGGGGAAAAATACCGCCTCGTATGTCCTGGCCAACCAGGATGACCTTATCATCTCGTCGCATTTCTTCCGCGTAGGCTTCTTTTATTGCTTCTACCAGTGTCAGTTCTCTCATTTGGATAGTCTCCTGTTCTTTAAGGTGCGAATACGCTGGCTAGAAGTTCGACTTCGGATGGACGGGCGATATCACTTTCATCCGCAAACTTTTCGATGTCGGCAATCTCTGCTTCGGCATCGGTAATTATCTGGTCAATTTCATCCTGGCTAAGAATGTCCTCAGCTAATACTCGGGTAGTCGCCAGAGTTACAGGCTCGCGTTTTTGCATTTCATCACGTTCTTCATCGCCCCGTTCCTCCCAGCCACGCAGATCTGGCGTACCGATATCGTGTTCGGCAAAACGCAGGGTTTTAGCTTCTACAAAGGTTGGCCCTTTACCGGCCCTGGCGCGCTCTACGGCGGCCTCTACAACTTCCGCTACGGCAAACACATCCTGACCATCAACGATGACCGCCGGCATGCCGTAACCCTGTGCCAGGCTGGATATATCCTCTGTGGGGTGCATTTCTGCGGCAGAGGAGTGAATGGCCATACCGTTATTCTCACAAAAATAGATAATGGGCAGCTTCCAGTTCATCGCCATCAGCATGGACTCATGAGCCCGGCCCTGGCCGTAGGAGCCATCGCCGGAGCAGTTCATTACCACCTGACCCTGCTTGCGCTGCTTGGCGGCCCAACCCCAACCCAGTACCGGTGCGAAGTTATAGCCGATAAACCCCGACATCATATAAACCTTGTGCTCCGGGAAGCTGAAGTGAAAGGCTGAGCGCCCTTTACAGCAGCCCGTCTCTTTGCCTGTGTGCTCGGCCAGGTAGTACTTGATGTCGATGCCTTTGCTCATCATGTGTTGGATGCCGTGGCCCCGGTGGTGGGGTGACAGGTTGTCGTCCTTATTGAGGAAGGAGCAGGCACCTACACCGGGGGCAACCGCGCCCTCAGCGGGGTGGTAGAAGCCGATGAGCTTGCCTTGCATCATACGGCGGTACATCATCTTTGCGGCCTGGTCTGCGCGTATCAGGTTGCGATACAGTGTGACCATTTTTTGTTTATCCAGGCTCATATTTTCATCCTCTTTCAAGTTGTAATGTTGTTCATCAGTCCAGCTTTAGCGGCTTCCACCAGGGTTTTTTCCAGGTTAACTACTAACGGACCCTGCCGATTGAAATGTACTGTCATTTTATCTCCCTCGCGCAAAACCACTTCTCTTTCACCATCGAGGGCTATGGTTGACGGTGTATAGCTAAGTAGCTCACTCTAATTGATGCCTTCAAGTCGAGCCGGTTATATCGCGACAGACTCCATGCAGATCACGCTGGTCCTGCCGCAAATTGATGCGGGTTTGGGGCACGCCTTTCACAACACGCGGCTGAATTGGTCCAAACATAGCTGCTCCAGCCTGGGGGAGGAAAAGACTATTATCTGTCGCTAAATAACCAGCAGCGATGCTTGGGTGTGTCTACTATCGGCATCATTGGGGTGGCTCGGGTGAGTCGCTCCCACTGGTCTTAATGCCATTCCTTCCAGCGACCAGGCCAAGCTTCGCACCGCCCTTAAATAGGCGGTGGAGGCAAGTAAGTCAGACATAAAAAAGGATACAAAGAGTGCGCAGACTAGAGACTTTAACTACCAATAAGTATGGGCTTGTTCTACTTGGCTTGTTCTTCTCCACTTCTATGGCCCTGGCCGAGGAAGGAGGTACCGGTCACGTGGCGCCGGGCGGAGTGGCAACCTTGATAGATGTAGCCCCAACCCGTGCGGGTTGGGTGATCGAGCCTATATATACCCATTATGATGGTAGTTTTAGTCGTTCCAGTAACATACCCATCGGCGGCTTGAAATCTCTGGGCCTGGATGCAGATGTTGACGTTCTGACAATAGGGGCACTCCACACGGTTGACGACCTACTGTGGGGCGCACATTACTCCTTCGGTGTATTTGCGCCGTACAGTTGGATGGAGGTAAAAGGCAATGTCAACGGTTTCGGTGTTACAGACACAGTACAAGGCGTGGGTGATCTCACTCTCATTCCAATGATGCTGGCGTGGACCGACGAAGCCTGGCAATATTCCGCCTCACTCTCCGTCTATGCCCCTACCGGTGATTATAATGCGGGCGCTCTCGCCAACCTTGGGCTCAACTACTGGACTGCCGATCCGGTAATTAACCTGGCTTACAGTAATCCGGAGACAGGTTTTAACTTTAATGCATTTATGGGTGTTACTTTCAATTCTGAAAACAGCGCCACCGATTATAAAAGTGGTTCGATGTTTCATCTAGAGGGAAGTATTCAGCAATTACTCCCTGTAGGTCCCGGGTATTTGGCGTTGGGCGTGGACGCTTTTTACTTTGAACAGGTTTCTGGTGATAGCGGGTCGGGAGCAAAACGTGACTTCAAAGGCCGGACAATGGGTATTGGCCCGGTGATTGGCTACATTCTTCCCGTTGGCACCGACAATTGGGTGTTTGAGGCCAAATGGTTGCCTGAGAGCAATGTCGAAAACCGCCTGGAAGGTGATTATGTCTGGGTTAAGGTCGTTTATCAGTTTGAATGAGCGTAGACCTTGTCAGTCTCGACGTTTCAACATCAGAACTTACCTGGGAGGTTGATTTATGAAAAAACTAACTGCAGTTGTATCGCTCGTTGTTCTAAACTTCAATGCTGTTGCGGGTTCATCCAGTAATGAAGTGGTCTACTCCCCCAATGTTGACATACATGCCAGCACGCAGGTTTATTGGGGAGACACCCATTTACACTCCAGTTTATCTAGCGATGCTTTCGGGTTTGGTAATCGTCTTGGGCCTGATGCTGCGTTTCGTTTTGCGTCGGGGCAGGAGGTGGCGAATTCCCATCAACAACGCGCCAAACTGAGGCGCCCCCTGGATTTTGTAGTGCTGGCCGATCACTCTGAGTCATTGGGTATGATGGCTCTCGTTTATCAGGGCGACAAGCGCATTATTGAAAAAGATCCGATCCTGAAAAAGTGGCATCAGCTTGCCACGGGAACCGTTGCTCAGCGTGCAGAATTCAGTGAAATATTTAAATCACGGGTTGCCCGCCTGGACCTTATCGAACGACTCACTGTTATGGAAACGCCAAAACTTAAACAATCCAATTGGCAGGCTACGCTTACTGTTGCGGATCAATATAATAATCCAGGTAAATTCACCACTTTGCTCGGCTATGAATTCAGTCCCTCACCAGACGGCAGCATGTTGCACCGCGTGGTGATTTTTCGGGATGGCGTCGACAAGGTTGGAAAGCTTTTACCCTATAGCTCGTTAATAAGCGAAAAGCCTGTCGATTTATGGAAGCACCTTGCCAAATACGAAGACCAGACCGGCGGTAGGGTGTTAGCTATTCCTCATAACGGTAATCTCAGTAATGGTTTGATGTTTCCTGCTGAAACGGCATTTGGCGGCGTCGCTGTCGATAAAAACTATGCCGAACAACGCCGTCGCTGGGAGCCACTTTATGAGGTGACTCAAATAAAGGGTGACGGCGAAGCACACCCCCTGTTATCACCCGATGATGAATTTGCGGATTTTGATACATGGGACTGGGGGAATATGCTCAACAGGCCAAAAACCGATGCTATGCTGCCCGGTGAATATGCCCGCTCCGGTCTGTTAAGAGGCTTGCAACTCAAACAAAAACTGGCTGTTAACCCCTACCAGTTCGGTATGATTGGATCGACCGATTCCCACACTTCATTATCAGCGGTAGAAGAAGATAATTTTTATGGCAAACACAGTGCCGGCACTAATCCCGGCCCCGAGCGATGGAAACATGCGGTGGGCACTGCTGGAAAACGAAAAATAAACGGGTCAATGATGGCTTCAGCGGGCTATGCTGGCGTTTGGGCGACTGAAAATACTCGAACAGCG
>JAUVBI010000112.1 GCA_030591305.1 Pseudomonadota bacterium | reverse complement strand
CTCAAGAAGAAAATAAGTCGATCCGACTGACGAAAGAACCTCGCTTTGGGCGGGGTTTTTTTATGTCTCCGTCTCTTAGACGGTGTACAATAGTGGCGGTTACATCCATAACAAAAAAGGTGATTTTATGATTCTCGAATTTATTTTCAGGTGGGCGCACGTGATGTTCGGCATTACCTGGATAGGTTTGCTGTACTACTTCAACTTTATTCAGGGTGAATATTTTAAGGAAGCCGAGGCCGATGCCAAGGCTGACGCAGTTAAGAAGCTGGCTCCGCGTGCGCTGTGGTGGTTTCGCTGGGGTGCGATGTTTACCTTCCTGACGGGCCTCAGTCTGTTGCACATGGTAGGTGCCAGCACCAATATTCTGGGCATGCCCATGATTTGGATGGGCGCACTGGCGGGCATTTTCATGTTCCTCAACGTCTGGCTGATTATCTGGCCTAACCAGAAAATTGTACTGGGCATGATAGAGGGCGATGGCCCTGCTGCTGCGGCCAAGGCCGGCCTTGCTTCTCGTACCAATACCTTGCTCTCCGGCCCCATGCTGATGGGTATGCTGGGTTCCAAGCACCTGGTGCTCAGTGGTTCCGATATGGGTTTTTACGCTGCCTGCGCAGTTATTGTCGCGCTTGAAGTGAACGCTATAGTCGGCAAGATGGGCCCCATGGCTTCGGTCAAAGGTGTTATCCATTGCAGCATTGGCCTGACGGTCGTGTTGGGTGCCCTGATGGCAATGCTGTAGGCAATAGTTGCATGTCTCATGATGACCTGGACCATATTCCTTCCATAGTGCCCTCGCGGGACGCGGAACCCCACTTTGCCGCCCGCCAAACACGCACCGCTAGACCGGCGCGTGGTAAGGGCAAGGGTGGTGGGGGCGCCTCCACGGGGGGTGCCGCTGGGGCGGGAATCTGGACCAGATTGTTCCTCACGGTTTCTTTGGTCATTGCCGCCGTAGCCTGCGCCTGGGCCTGGCAATTACAGGAACAGTTGGAGCAATCCGGTCATTTGATGGCCAGATATGAAGTGCGTATCAGCGATCTGGAAGACCGGCTCTCCGATACAGATGAGGGCCTCAGCCAGAACACCGCCGCCATGGCGGTGAAAATCAAAGAGCTGTATTCCGAGGTCGACAAATTGTGGGCCGGGGCGTGGCGCAAGCATAAGGCCAAAATTGAAGCCTTGGAAAAGAGTAATAAAACAAATACCAGCAAATTGGCCAGCACGACAAAATCCCTGAGCACTACCCAGTCCCAACTCAAAGCAGCTTCCGGCGATATCGCGAAGCTGAAGAGGGTCGCTGCTGACCTCGACCGCCTTATGGGCAGCGCAAAATCCAGTCAAGCCGAAGTTGAGCGAGTAGCGGACGACTTGAATCGTATCAACCTGGAATTCGCCAAGATGAGCAAACAGGTCAAAGATAACAAGGAATGGCTGGACTCAATCAATGCATTTCGTAGTCAGGTTAATTCTGCTTTGACCCGTATGCAGGCGGATATCCGTGCTTTGCAGGCAGCTCCCTAAGCTTTAACTCTAGCGGTTCATTTCGGGCTATAATATGGCTCTGAATTTTTGTCCATCCGCACACAGGGCCAGAGCCATGACTATAATCCGTCAGGACGATTTCATCGACAGCGTTGCCGACGCGCTGCAATTCATTTCCTACTACCACCCGGTAGATTTCGTAAAAGCCGTTTTTGAAGCTTATGAGCGCGAGCAAAACCCCGCCGCAAAAGACGCCATGGCTCAAATTTTGATCAACTCGCGCATGTGTGCCATGGGCCACAGGCCCATTTGCCAGGATACGGGCATCGTCACAGTTTTCCTGAAAATAGGTATGGACGTGCAGTGGGACTCCACTTTGTCGGTGACGGGGATGGTCAACGAGGGTGTGCGCCGTGCCTATACCAACCCGGATAATGTCTTGCGGGCCTCTATTCTGGCAGACCCAGCGGGGGCCAGAAAAAACACGGGCGACAATACCCCGGCCGTTATTCACATGGAAGTGGTAGAAGGTGACACGGTAGATGTGCAAGTTGCAGCCAAAGGCGGCGGTTCCGAGAACAAGTCCAAGCTGGTCATGCTCAACCCTTCCGACAGTATCGTCGACTGGGTCGTCAAAACAATCCCGACCATGGGGGCGGGCTGGTGTCCCCCGGGTATGCTGGGTATTGGTATTGGTGGTACGGCGGAGAAGGCGGCTTTGATGGCAAAAGAAGCGCTGATGGACCCCATCGACATTCACGACCTGCGTAAAAAAGGCCCCGGTAACCGCGTTGAGGAGCTGCGACTGGAAATTATGGATGCCGTTAACAAATTGGGCATTGGCGCCCAGGGCCTGGGCGGCCTGACCACGGTAATGGATGTCAAAATCAAGGATTTTCCCACCCATGCCGCCTCGCTGCCAGTGGCAATGATTCCCAACTGCGCCGCCACCCGGCATACTCACTTTGTACTGGACGGCACGGGTCCCTCACTGCAGACACCGCCCAATATTGACGATTGGCCCGATATTACCTGGGACGTGGGTGAGGACGTGCGCCGGGTAAACCTCGATACAGTGACCCGTGAAGAGGCCGCCCAGTGGCAGCCGGGAGATACGATTTTGCTGTCCGGAAAAATGTACACAGGTCGCGATGCCGCCCACAAGAAAATGAAAGAACTGATTGAAAGTGGCGAGGGCCTGCCAAGCGACGTGGACTTGAAAGGTAAATTTATCTATTACGTGGGGCCTGTCGATCCCGTGCGTGATGAAGTGATGGGCCCGGCCGGGCCAACCACCGCCACCCGCATGGACAAGTTCACCGACTTTATCCTGGAAGAAACCGGTTTACTGGGCATGATAGGCAAGGCCGAGCGCGGGCCAACCGGAATTGCAGCCATCAAGAAGCACGGTGCGGTGTATTTAATGGCCGTAGGGGGTGCCGCCTACCTGGTCTCCAAGGCCATTACCTCTGCCAGGGTGGTGGCTTTTCCCGAGATGGGCATGGACGCTATCTATGAGTTTGAAGTGAAGGACATGCCGGTAAGTGTGGCGGTTGATGCGCGCGGCGTCTCGGTGCATGAAATTGGCCCCAAAATCTGGAAGAAAAAGATAGAAGAGCAGGTCATCAAGCTTGTCTAAGACCTTTTATTGGCACGATTACGAGACCTTTGGCACGGACCCCTCCCGGGATAGAGCCGTGCAGTTCGCGGGGGTACGCACTGACGCAGACCTGAATGTTATTGGCGAGCCACTGGTCATCTACAGCAAGCCCGCCAGAGACGTGTTACCACAGCCCATGGCCTGTTTGGTCACTGGTATAAGCCCACAAAAAGCACTGGCGGAGGGCTTGCCAGAATACGAGTTTATTCGCCTGATTCACGAGCAATTCACGGTTCCGGGCACCTGCGGTGTTGGCTATAACTCCCTGCGTTTTGACGACGAAGTCACGCGTTATGCACTGTATCGAAATTTTTATGACCCCTATGGTCGGGAGTGGCAGAACGGCAATTCGCGCTGGGATATCATCGACCTGTTGCGCACCGCCTATGCTCTGCGGCCCGATGGCATTGTGTGGCCCAAACGAGAGGATGGCTTGCCCAGTTTCCGCCTGGAGGAGCTGACTGCCACCAATGGCATTAGCCACGAGTCTGCCCACGACGCCCTGTCGGATGTGCACGCCACTATCGCCATGGCTAGGCTGGTGAAAGAGAAACAGCCAAAACTCTATGACTATATGGTCAATAACAAAGATAAGCGCTCAGCGCTGGCGCAGCTCAATATTCGAGCGATGAAACCGATTTTGCATGTGTCTGGCATGTTCGGGGCCGCGCGTCACAGCATTGCCCTGGTAGTACCGTTGGCGATGCACCCTGACAATAAAAATGAAGTGATCTGCTACGATCTCAGTGTCGACCCGCAGAGCCTGCTTGAGCTCCCTGCAGCGCAAATACAGGACCTGCTGTATACCAAAACAGAGGATATGCCAGGGGGTGTACAGCGTCCCGGATTAAAATCCATCCATATCAACAAGTGCCCGGTTATCGTGCCCGCGAAAATGGCGACACCCGAAATCGCCCAGCGCCTTGGTATTGATGGCCAGGCCTGTCGCAGTCACCTTGCTGCCTTGCGTGAATACAAGGCAGTGAACCCTGCAGCCTTTAACGAGAAAATCCAGGCCGTGTACACCGGCCGAAAATTCCCGCAGCAAAGCGATCCCGACCGTATGTTGTACTCCGGTGGATTCTTTTCCAGCGGCGACCGCCGGGTAATGGATAGGCTGATAAATAGTAGCGCCGAAGACCTGGCATCCGCCACCTTCCCCTTCGAGGATGCTCGTCTGCCCGAAATGCTGTTTCGTTACCGCGCCAGAAATTTCCCCGGGAGTTTGTCTGATGAGGAGCGCGCGCAGTGGGAGGAGTATCGCTTCGGGTATCTCACCGACCCGGAGATGGGTGCGAGTATCTGTATGGAGGAGTATCAGGCGGAGATCGAATTGCTTCTTTCGGGTGATGACCTTTCCGATGCACAGCGAAGCCTACTGCAACAGCTGTTGGAGTATGGCGATTCATTGCTGGGGTGAATATAACCAGATTAGGGGTTTCTAGCGTAAAAGAATGCCGAGCAAGCCCCTTTTGAATCGGCCATAGCGGTGTCGGAATAGCCGGCTGCTGCGCAACTCGACAATTTTTGCTGCGCAAAAAATATGGACTCGAACAGTGCTCGCAGAAAGCCCCGGCTATCCCGACACCGCTAAGCATGGCCTGATTGATTTAAAAGGGGCTTGCTCGGCATTCTTTTACTCTACCGCTGTAACCCTAAGCTTCGCATATACTACGCTCGGCAATTGGTATTATGTAGCTGTCTCTTACACGCTCGGTCATTATAATAGCGATAATGTAATTCCTTTGGCGATTCGATTGAAGGTCTGTGTGTGAACGCGCCTTTGCAGGACCGTCTGAGGCCATGGATGGCCGAGGCGAGCCCACATGGATGTGCTTGTAGCGTGTCCAGCAAAGGCGCGTTCACACACAGACCGCAACGGACCCGATAAAAATCAAAGACACGCGGAGTTAATAAACGTGCAATTCGCCGGTAGCCATATCCTGTCAGTACATCAGTTCGAACGAGCCGACGTAGAGCGTATTTTCTCCGTCGCCGACGACATGTTGCCCTATGCCCAGCGCAGCCGCATGACCAAAGTGCTCGACGGCGCCATCCTCGGCTCCATGTTTTTCGAACCCAGCACCCGAACACGGGTCAGCTTTGGCAGTGCTTTTAATATGCTGGGCGGCGAGGTGCGGGAAACCACCGGCTTTGAAAATTCTGCTATCGCCAAGGGTGAATCGCTGTATGACACCGCGAGAGTGCTCAGTGGTTATTCCGACGTTATTGTTATGCGCCACCCCACAGTTGGCTCGGTAGCGGAATTTGCCGCTGCCAGCCGGGTTCCGGTGATTAACGGTGGCGATGGCAGCAATGAGCACCCCAGCCAGGCCTTGCTGGACCTGTACACAATCAAGAGTGAGCTGGCCGGGCGTGAGCGGGGCATCGATAGCCTGCGCATCGCCATGGTGGGTGACCTGCGTCACGGCCGCACGGTTCACTCGCTGTGTAAGCTGCTGTGTTTGTTCAATGACTTGCAGGTGGTATTGGTCTCACCCAAAGAGTTGAGCATGCCCGCCGAGATCGTCGAGGAGTTGCGCAGCGCCGGGCACAAAGTGTTGGAAAGCGACGCACTGGAGGAGAGTATCTCCCACGTGGACATCGTCTACTCCACTCGCATTCAGGAGGAGCGTTTTAGTTCCCAGGAGGAGGCTGACCTCTATCGCGGCCGTTTCCGGCTCAATCAAAGTGTATACACCAGCCACTGCGAGCCCAATACCGTCATTATGCACCCGCTCCCCCGGGATTCTCGCGATAACGCCCGTGAATTGGACGATGACCTGAACAATAACCCCAATCTGGCCATTTTCAGGCAAACGGACAACGGCGTGCTGGTTCGCATGGCCTTGTTTGTCTTGATTCTGGATGTGGTAGGCCAGGTTGATAAGGGTGCCAGGGATGTCAACTGGTACACCGAGCGGCGTTTCTAGCGTTCTAATAACCGATGACGGCCTCAGATAACTCGCAAGACTCTCGTAATCCGCCTGAAAATACGCCGGGACTGCTGCGTTCCAGTGCCGTAGTGGGTGTTATGACCATGATGTCGCGGGTTCTGGGGCTGGTGCGAGACATTGTTATTGCGGGCTTCGTGGGTGCCAGCGCCAATGCCGATGCCTTCTTTGTGGCTTTCAAGATCCCCAACTTTTTGCGCCGCCTGTTCGCCGAGGGGGCATTTTCGCAGGCCTTCGTCCCCGTGCTTGCCGATTATAAGGAGCAGGGCAGTATTGAAGCCGTTCGTGCCCTTATCAACCGCATTGCCGGTGTGTTGGGTGGCGTGCTTCTTCTCATTACCGGGCTGACCGTGCTGGCAGCCCCGCTAGTGGCTTCTATTTTTGCGCCGGGCTTTATTTCCGACCCCTACAAATTCCAGCTCACCACCCAGATGATTCGCATCACCTTCCCCTACCTGTTTCTTATCTCCATGACGGGGTTTTGTGGTGCCATTTTGAACAGTTATGGCCGTTTCAGTGTGCCCGCATTTACACCGGTATTTCTCAATTTATCGCTTATCGCGGCGGCGGTGCTGGCTGCTCCCTGGTTTGATGAGCCGGTTCTTGCCCTGGCCTGGGGCGTGTTTCTGGCCGGGGTGATTCAACTGTTATTCCAGCTGCCTTTTTTGTACAGGCTGGACCTGGTGCCCAGGCCTGTGTGGGATACCCGGGACGAGGGTGTCCGGCGCATCATGAAATTAATGGTTCCGGCCCTGTTTGGTGTGTCTGTCAGCCAGATAAACCTGCTGTTGGATACGGTGCTGGCCTCATTTTTACCCACCGGCAGTGTTTCATGGCTCTACTATTCAGACCGCTTGGCCGAATTGCCCCTGGGCGTTTTTGGTATTGCCATTGCAACGGTAATTCTGCCGAATTTATCTGCTCACAGGTCGGCCTCTCGGGATGATCAGTTCAGACAGACCCTGGACTGGGCAGTGCGCTGTGTACTGCTCATCGCCATCCCCGCTGCAGTGGCTTTGATAGTGTTGGCCGAGCCTATTCTTATTACCCTGTTTCAGTACGATGCCTTTACCGCCAAAGACGTGGGTATGGCGGCCTGGAGCCTGCGCGCTTACAGTATGGGCTTGATTGCCTTTATGCTGATAAAAGTACTGGCGCCGGGGTATTACGCCAGGCAGGACATCGCCACGCCAGTGTCTATTGGTATCAAAGCCATGCTTGCCAATATGATTTTGAACTTCCTGTTTGTCCTGCCCCTGATGTATTACTGGGATATGGGTCACGTCGGGCTGGCGCTGGCGACCAGTGTGGCGGCCTGGTTGAATGCCGTTTTGCTGTTGCGAGGCTTGTTGCGTGAGGGTGTTTATCACTTTCAGCGAGGATGGTTGATTTACATCGCGCGCCTGTTGGCAGCAACGGCAGCCATGGCTGGGGTGATTTTGTATCGGGTTCCCGCCAGTGCTGATTGGTTGTCCTGGGCCTGGAATACGCGCGTGATGGAAATGGCTATAGTGTGTGGCGCCGGCGTATTTGCCTATTTGCTGATACATTTATTGGGTGGGACACGTATTGCACAGCTGCGAGCCCCCTCGGCACGGCTTTAATTTCTGCCAAATTCACTGATCCCGGCCTTCTCAGCCATAGGCTAGGGCGCTGTATTTCGATATACTCACCCGTTCGATTGATACAGTTGCCCCCTGATTTATGGAGTTAATTCGAGGCCTACACAATTTGCGGCCCAGACACCGCGGTTGCGTGGCAACCATCGGTGCCTTCGATGGTGTGCATCTGGGTCATCAGGCGGTTATCAATCAGTTGTTGGAGAAGTCTGCAGAGCTGGCACTGCCATCTGTGGTCATCGTATTTGAGCCTTTGCCCCGGGAGTACTTTGCACCCCTGAACGCGCCGGCCAGGCTGAGTAGTTTCAGGGAGAAATTCGAGGCGCTGGCGGCTCTCGGCGTAGATAAAATTCTGCGAATTCGGTTTACCGAGCATTTGCAGACCATGACCGCGCAAGACTTCATCGATACGATATTTGTCGAAGGCCTGGCGGTGGCGCACGTGGTACTGGGAGATGATTTTCGTTTCGGCAATGATCGCGAGGGTGATTTCCAGTTGCTCGCGGCCCAGGGAGAACGTTACGGCTTTGATGTAGAGCCCACGGCCACTTGTATGTTCGGGGGCGAGAGAGTAAGTAGTACGCGTATCCGGGAGGCACTGGATGTCGCCGATTTTGAACTGGCGGAAGATTTACTGGGACGGCCATTCAGTATTACCGGGAAGGTAGTCTATGGTCGTCAGTTGGGGCGTAGTCTCGGCTTCCCCACGGCAAATCTGGAGTTACATCGTTTGCGGGCTCCGTTGTCCGGTGTTCATGCAGTAGAGGTATCCGGTGCTGGATTATCATGTGCCCGTGGTGTTGCTAATGTGGGGACCCGCCCCACAGTGAATGAGAGTATTAAGGCTAATCTTGAGGTGCATTTGTTGGACCGGGAACTGGATCTCTATGGCAAGCGAATTGAAGTGATTTTTCGATATAAAATGCGTGAAGAAATGAAATTTGATTCGATTGACGAGTTAACAAAAAACATAGCAAGGGATGTGGAAAATGCACGTACCTGGTTTGAGTTGTGAGTTAGAGCGATAGAATATGAGTGAGTATAAAGACACATTAAATTTGCCAAAAACGGCCTTCCCTATGAAGGCCAGCCTGGTGCAGCGTGAGCCCCAGCGGCTCAAGCAATGGCAGGAGATGGGGCTGTACGAGAAAATTCGCGAGCAGGGCAAAGGGCGCCCGCAATTTATTCTCCATGACGGCCCTCCCTATGCCAATGGCAACTTGCATGTGGGTCACGCGGTCAACAAGATTCTCAAAGACATTATTATTAAGTCGAAAACACTCGCTGGCTTCGATGCACCCTATGTTCCCGGTTGGGATTGCCACGGTTTGCCCATTGAATTGAGTGTGGAGAAAAAAGTTGGCAAACCCGGTGTTAAAATTTCCGCTGCACAGTTTCGGCAAAAGTGCCGCGACTATGCCAGTAAACAGGTGGACAATCAGCGCGAAATATTTATTCGCATGGGTGTCTTTGGCGATTGGTTTAACCCGTATTTGACGATGGATTACACCTTTGAAGCCAATATCGTGCGAACCCTGTCGCGCATTATTGAAAATGGACATTTGCACAAGGGCTCAAAGCCCGTGCACTGGTGTATGTCCTGCGGGTCGGCGCTGGCGGAGGCCGAGGTCGAGTACCAGGACAAGGAATCACCCGCCATCGACGTTGCCTTTGCAGTGGTTGATGACGCTGCGTTTAACAGGGCCTGTGGCAGCGATTACAGAGGTGACATAGCTGTCCCCATCTGGACCACAACGCCGTGGACGTTGCCTGCCAACCGTGCTGTCAGTCTGCATCCAGAACTGGATTATGTCTTGATCGAAGGAGACGGCCGGGCTTTGTTGGTGGCAGAGGATCTCGCGGAAAGTTGCGCCACTCGCTATGGCCTGGAGCAAGTATCAATACTGGGCCGGTGCAAGGGTGCCGCACTGGAAAACCAGTTGTTGCAACATTGTTTCCTGGATT
>JAUVBI010000035.1 GCA_030591305.1 Pseudomonadota bacterium | reverse complement strand
TTTATGGGCACGCTCAGCCAGGCCAGGCGCTTTGCGGTGGTGGGTGTTGGCGGTTATGTTTATTATCTGGTAACAGCCTATTTCTCTCTGCCCCTGATGGACACCTCGTCCTGGTTTACCTGGGTACTGGCTTTTGTCCTGTACGACCTGTGCTATTACTGGCTGCACCGTATTGCTCATGAACGCACTATTTTCTGGGCCTCCCATGTGGCTCACCACCAGAGTGAGGACTACAATCTGACCACGGCGCTGCGTCAGACCAGTACGGGGTTTCTTTTTACCTGGGTTTTTTATATCCCGATGTATTTGCTGGGCATTCCCGCGGAGGTGGTGATTACCGTGAGCTCCCTGAACCTCATCTACCAGTTCTGGGTGCACAGTGAGCATATTCCCAAGCTGGGTTGGTACGAGTGGTTTTTTGTTACCGCCTCCAATCACCGAGTGCACCACGGCCAGAATGAGATCTACCTGGATCGCAATTACGGCGGTGTCTTTATTCTCTGGGACAGATTGTTCGGTACGTTTCAGGAAGAGTTGGATGAGGAGCCCTGCATTTATGGTATTCGCGGCCCGCTGCGCAGTTTTAACCCGGTGAAGGCTAACCTGCATATTTATGTCGATATGATCAAGGACTGTTGGCACACCGCGCGCTGGCAGGACAAGCTCAAAATCTGGGTAGGGCGAACCGGATGGCGCCCCGTGGATGTGGCCCAAAGGTTTCCCAGGGAAAAAAATGACCTGGAGACCTTTGAAAAATATGATCCACCAACGTCCCGCAGTGTGTTCTGGTATGTGCTGTTCCAGTTAGCGGTGGTGGTAGTGGCACTCAACGGTGTCGCGGGCAGTGCCTTCAGTTACACGGCGGGCTTGGTGCAATGGGGGCTATTACTTGCCACTGCCGTGACTGCGGCGCTCTGGTTGCAGTGCTACGACGCCAAAGCAACGGTGAGATGGGAGTTGTTGCGCCTGGGTTGCCTGTTTACCGCACTGTTACTGGGCTGGCAGGCTGAGTTTGACACGGTGACGCTGGGCATTCTGACAGTTTATGGTGTGATTAACCTGGGGCTTCTACCGTGGATCAAGCGCTAAACAACAACCTGGGCTCAAGTGTTACCGAGTTATTTCCATCATCCAGATAGAGTGTGCCGCCGACAATGCTGAGGCCGAGCTTCATGGTGCGACTCATCAGGGTCGATGCCGCTTCCACCTCGGTCCAGGGAAGCTGCCATACCCGCAGGCGGGGCAGGGCACTGACGGCCTCACCGTTGAGCTTCCACCAAGTGCCTGCGCTGCGGCCAAAACTGTAGACACTGACATTTTTGGCTTTACCACAGGCCTTGCGCAGCCGGGATTCCTCCGGCTGGCCCAGTTCTATCCAGTGCTCAATCTCGCCGCTGTCGGTGTGCTGCCAGATGTCCGGCTCATCGGCGGTGGAAATCCCCTTGGTGAATTCCAGGCCGCGACCGTTGTTGAGGCAAAATGCCAGCAGCCGCACAGTCATGCGCTCTATCGTTTCCGAGGGATGTTTTGCGATAGTAAGTGACAGTTCCTCGAAACAATTCTGGTCGCTGTCGGCCAGATTGACCTGGGCTTTGTAGATGGTGGGCTTCAGGGCCATGATGGGGTTCCGGGTTTCAGGTTTTTTTCAGGCTGGCGGCGGCATGGGAGGCAAAGCCACAACCCGCCTGGGCGTACAGGTTAAAAGCCGAGATGCCTTTTTGCTCCAGCTCCTCCGCCTCTTCGGGGAATCGAACGACAGCGGCAATGCGGCCGGTGTAACCCAGCTCCTCAAGCAGCGTGCTCACTAATATGTTTTCCTGATGATTGGTCAGGGCGAGCATCACTAACTCTACATCATTCAGCTTCACCCAGTGCCAGAAGTCCGGGTCGCTGGCATCTGCCGCGACAACCCTGCGCCTCTGCAGCCGGTGTTGTTCCAGCTTTCTGTCGTTATCGTCCACGCCCAGCACAGACTTGCCGTATTGTTCGGCCATGGCGTCGTAGGCCCCTGTGCCAATATTGCCCATACCCAAAATGATAACGTTAACCCCGGTAGTGTCGGGTCGATGCGCTTTTACCTTTAATGTCTCGAAGCGCTGCAGCCTCTGGTGCCAGTGGCGGTACAGGTCATGGGCACTGGAGTTCAGGGGCGATGAGATAACAAAGCTGACGGCGATGGCCAGAGAGAGTGCGCCAATCCACTGGGGGTCTACCCAACCCGCCGTGGCGGAGACGGCAATGACTATCAGGCCAAATTCGCTGAAGTTGGTCAGTGCAGCCGAACTCAAAAGCGCCGTTCGCGGTGGTGTGTGTAGTGCTGTCAGTAACGGGAAGTAGACCAGGGGCTTGATCAGTGCCAGGGTGCCCAGGAATACCGAGATAATAATGATCTCGGTCGACGGCCAGCCAGCCAGGCCAATAGTGAGAAAGAAACCCACCAGAAATAAATCCTTGAACTGCAGCAAGTTGCGCGACAACTCTTTTGATTTCTGGTGTCCTGCCAGCAGTGCCCCTATGATCAGTGCGCCCAGATCACCCTTTATACCTACCAACTCGAACATCTCAGCACCCACCAGTGCCAGTGCCAGCCCGAACAGGGTGAATAATTCCCCGTGACCGCTGCGAGTCAACAGGCGCAATATCAAGCCCCGCGCTGGCCATAATAAAAGTAGAAATACGGCGCTTGGGTGGGGTATTTTTCCGGTAGAGAAGGCCAGGAACAACACAGCTACCAAGTCCTGGACGACCAGGATGCCAATGGCAAGGTTGGCATGGCGGGAGGCCATTTCCCCCCTCTCCTGCATAATCTGGATAACAAACACGGTACTGGAGAATGTCAGTGCGAAGGCAATAATCACTGCAGCGGTCAGGCTCAGGCCCAGCGAGGGCAGCAGCAGGTTAAGAAAATACAAGACCGCCATAAACAACAGCTGCATTGCCGCCATATGTGCCATGGTGGTTCCCCATACCTGGGGTTTGAGGAGTTGTTTGGGTTGTAGTTTTAGCCCTATGGTAAACAGCAGCAGGGTAATGCCCATTTCAGACAGCGTGCTCAGCACCTGGCCACCCCTCAGGTCTATTCCATGGAGGATAAAGCCAGCAGCCAGGTAGCCAATCAGGGCGGGGAGTCCGATAGCGCGGCTGGCCATGCCACAAGTCAAGGCTGCCAGAATGAAGAGAGGATCAAGCATGACTTATTCTACAGTGAGCGGGGCGCTTGCCTCAAGAGTAACTAGACGCTGGGGTTGTTTCTAACGGCAAATAAGACCACGGTGCTGAATGTGATCACCATAAAGCTCACCGCCAACTGGCTCAGGCCCAGTGTGCTGAATGACGCGAGCGGAACGTTAGACAGGGCCAATGCCACGCCCATACCCGGAATGACCATGGCGGTAAAGAGTACAAAGCGCGATTGGCCGTACAGGCCAATGCCGATAAATAGATAGACAGCCCCGAATAAAACACCCACCAGCAGTTGCAGGTCGATCTCGCGAATCCACAGCAGGGCGATATGGCTGACCCCGGAGATGGTTAGCAAGGTGGCGGCGATATTACGCAGGCGTGAGATGGGCATAGGTCTTACTCGCTGCACTGGCCGGCGGGCTCTGCACTCGACAGGGCCTGCGCTACGCGGGAGCCACTTTCGCGGCCAAGGGTTTCACAGATACGGTTCCCCGCGGCAATAAGTGCTGGTAAATCCAGCCCGGTTTCTATACCCAGGCCATTGAGCATATACACCACGTCCTCGGTGGCCACATTGCCCGAGGCACCGTTGGCATAGGGGCAGCCCCCCAGGCCGGCAATGGAGGAGTCGAGGGTGCTAATGCCATGCTGCAGTGCTACCAGGATATTACTCAGGGCCTGGCCATAGGTGTCGTGGCAGTGTACTGCGAGTTGATCGGGTTTGTGGTTTGCTAATAATACGTCCAGCAGGCGCGCCATACTGCCCGCCGTGCCTGTGCCAATGGTGTCGCCCAGAGATACTTCGTAACAACCCATGTCCAACAGGGCGCCGGTTACCGTGCTGACGGCGGTGGGGTTTATCTCACCCTCATAGGGGCAGCCCAACACGCAGGACACATAGCCTCTGACCGGGATATTATGTTCTGCGGCGGCCGACATCACCACTTCAAATCGCTGCAAACTCTCGCCAATACTGCAGTTAATATTTTTCTGTGAGAAAGATTCCGAGGCAGCCCCAAAGATAGCCACCTCGCAGGCACCTGCCGCCAGGGCCCGTTCAAATCCCTGAAGATTGGGGGTGAGGGCCGTGTAGCGCACATCCCGATGGCGTTTGATAGCGCCAAAAACCTGCTCGGAGTCGGCCATCTGCGGAACCCATCGGGGGTTTACAAAACTGCCGGCCTCAATGATGCGGTGCCCGGCCTGGGCCAGATCCTCGATGAGCTGCAGCTTGTTGGCCAGGGGAATGGTTTGCGCTTCATTTTGCAGGCCGTCCCGGGGGCCGACTTCAACCATTGTGACCGAGGTGGGGAGCTGCATCTATTGTGCCTCTTGCGTCGCGGTGAAGCTCAGCAACTCGGCACCACCGTCGACCAGGTCGCCGGGATGATAATAGAATGCTTCAACCTGCCCGTCTTGCGGGGCCCTGATGGTGTGTTCCATTTTCATCGCCTCCATGACCAGTAGCGCTGTGCCCGCCTCGAGCTGAGCGCCCGTTTCTACCAGCAGGGTGACCAGGGTGCCGTTCATGGGTGCGGTCAGTCCGGCGCCAACGTCTCCAATATCGGCTTCGCCGGTATCGGGTAACACCTCGTGAAAATGGCAGGCACCCTCAGCCATATACAGAGTAAAGCCGTCGGCGGTGCTTGCCAGGGTTCCCTGCTGCCGGTGACCGTCTACATCCAGATGAATAATGTCGCCCAGCAGCTCGCCGCGCAAATGTACTTTGCGGCCTGCAGCATTGACGATAAAGAGCTTGCCCTGCTGCTCTGCTTCAACCACATGGTCCTGCTGATGGCAGTGCAGGGTAAGGCGGTGCAGGTGGGGCTCGTTCAGGCGCCAGGCCCCACTGCTCTGCCAGGGTGAGAAGGGGTCGGTGGCATTATTGCCGGGGGAATGTTGTTGCTTATGCAGTAACAATGCGAAGGCAGCCAGGGGCAACTCTTTTTCCAGATCCTGCTTGCGCTCGTGAAAAATAAGGTCGCGGTGTTTCTCGATAAAGCCGGTGTCTACTTCTGCGTCCACAAAGGGCTGTGCTGTGGCTACGTTGTAGAGAAAATCCAGATTGGTGACAGTGCCGCCGATGCGGTACTCCTTGAGTGCAGATGCCAGGCGGTGCAGGGCGCGCTCTCGCGATTCGTCCCACACAATAAGCTTGGCGATCATGGGGTCGTAATAGACGCTGACCTCATCGCCCTGACACACCCCGGTATCCACGCGCACGTGGGCAGACTCCTCCGGTGGTTGCAAAAATTCCAGGGTGCCGGTGACCGGCAGAAAGTCATTGCCCGGGTCTTCGGCATAGATTCTCGCCTCAAAGGCATGGCCGTTAACCCGCACTTCGTCCTGGCGCAGTGGCAGGGCCTCGCCATAGGCGACCTTGAGCTGCCATTCCACCAGGTCCTGCCCGGTAACCATTTCAGTGACAGGGTGCTCCACTTGCAGGCGAGTATTCATCTCCATGAAGTAGTAGCTGCCATCTTCATCCAGCAGAAACTCAACCGTACCGGCGCCGGTGTAGTCGATGGCCTGGGCCGCCTGTACGGCGGTTTCGCCCATTTTTCGGCGCAGTTCGTCGCTCATATTTGGCGCGGGTGCCTCTTCGATAACTTTCTGGTGGCGACGCTGCACGGAACAATCGCGTTCGGCCAGGTACACGGCGTTGCCCAGGGTGTCGCAGAATACCTGCACTTCCACGTGGCGCGGCTTGGTCAGGTATTTTTCCACCAGCATGTTGTCGTCGCCGAAGCTGGACAGGGACTCGCGTTTAGCGGCGGCCAAGGCCTCGTTAAATTCCTCGGGGGCCCAGACCTGACGCATGCCCTTGCCGCCACCACCGGCGGTGGCTTTCAGTAAAACCGGGTAGCCCATTTTGTCACTGGCTGCGCGTAGCAGTTCCGGGTTCTGGTCGTCGCCATGATAGCCGGGTACCAGTGGGACATTGGCCTTTTCCATTATATTCTTGGCGGCAGATTTTGAGCCCATGGCCTCAATGGCCGAGGTAGGGGGGCCGACAAAGCAAATATCATTGTCTGCACACGCTTGTGCGAAGGCGGCATTTTCAGATAGAAAGCCATAACCCGGATGAACGGCCTGGGCGCCGGTTTCCTTTGCAGCGGCAAGTATTTTGTCCGCCAGTAAGTAGGATTCCCTGGCGGGTGCCGCGCCGATATGGATAGCCTCATCGGCCAGACGCACATGCAGGGCATCTCGATCCGCATCTGAATACACCGCAACCGTGGCAATACCCATGCGGCGGGCGGTCTTGATCACCCGGCAGGCAATCTCACCACGGTTGGCGATTAATATTTTGTTAAACATTGTCTTTGTCCTGATTGCTAATCCAATGGGGGCTGCGTTTGTTGAGAAAGGCACCCAGGCCTTCCTGGCCCTCTTTTGAGACCCTGATATGTGCAATGCGCACGCAGGTGTCTTCAATTAACCCGGCATTTATTTCTTTGCCTGCGACAGTGGCAATTAAATCTTTGGCTGCGCGCACGGCGAGGGGGCCATTGGCCAGCAGGGTGTTTACCAGTGCGTCCACCGCTTCGTCCAGTTGGTCTTCGGGAACCACTTCACTGAGCAGGCCGATGCGGTATGCTTCGGCAGCATCAAAACGCTCTGCCGTGGTGAAATAGCGGCGCGATGCCCGCTCGCCTATCGCCTTGATAACGTAGGGGCTGATAGTCGCTGGCGTCAGGCCAATTTTCACTTCCGACAGGGAAAAGCTTGCGCGCTCAGAGCCCACGGCTATGTCGCAGCAACTGACCAGACCGACTGCGCCACCAAAGGCAGCGCCCTGTACTCTGGCAATGGTGGGTTGGGGCAGGTCGTGTAGCGCCTTCAACATGCCCGCCAGCAGCTCGGCATCTTTCAGGTTGTGGCCAAAATCGTACTCCGCCATGCGTTTCATCCAGGCGAGATCGGCGCCGGCGGAGAAGCTCTTGCCGCTGGAGGCGAGGATAACGACGCGTACATCATCGCGCTTTGCCAGTGCGTTGAAAGCCTCGCGCAATTCGGCGATTATAGTGTCGTCGAAGGCGTTGTGCTTTTCCGGGCGATTGAGGCTTACTGTTGCTACACCGCGCTGGTCTGTGGTTGTTGTTACCACTTGATTATTCATTGGGTATCCTTGCTTATGTGGCACGAATTCGGTTCTGGGTGTTGGAGGGCTTGCGCAAGACACGCAAAAAGACGCATCCATGCGGGCTCGGCCTCGGCCATCCCTGGCCTCAGACGGTCTTGCGCAAGCCCTCCAACACCCAGAACCTTGATTGCGATGAAACTGAAAGCTTGGAAAGTAATAATAGCCAGCATGGAATTATTAGCCCGAGTCAGTGTGTAGATTACTGGACGCCTTTCCGGGACCGTCTGAGGCCAGGGATGGCCGAGGCCGAGCCCACATGGATGTGCTTGTAGCGTGTCCCGGAAAGGCGTCCAGTAATTTATACACGGATTTAAATTCACACTGCGGCAGTTTTTCACATTCACATCCGAATAACGCCAAAAGTGGAATCTTCTATCGGCGCATTCAGTGCTGCCGAAATCGAAAGCCCCAACACCATTCTGGTATCCGCCGGGTCTATCACGCCGTCATCCCACAGCCGTGCGGAGGCATAGTAGGGATGGCCCTGTTTTTCGTACAGATCCATAATCGGTTGTTTGAATGCGGCCTCTTCCTCGGCGGACATGCTCTCGCCGCTGCGAGCCAATTGGTCTTGTTTGACGGTGGCGAGTACGCCGGAAGCCTGTTCGCCGCCCATCACAGAGATGCGGGCGTTGGGCCACATAAACATAAAGCGGGGTTCGTAGGCGCGGCCGCACATGGCGTAGTTGCCGGCGCCGAATGAGCCGCCGATGATGACGGTAAATTTGGGTACATTGGCGCAGGCCACGGCATGAACCATTTTTGCGCCGTGCTTGGCGATACCGCCAGCCTCGTATTGTTTGCCCACCATAAAGCCGGTGATATTCTGCAAAAATACCAGAGGAATTTTACGCTTGGCGCACAGCTCCACGAAGTGTGCGCCTTTGAGGGCCGATTCGCCGAACAGGATGCCGTTGTTGGCGATGATGCCCACGGGGTAGCCGTGGATACGGGCGAAGCCGCACACCAGGGTCTCGCCGTATAGGGACTTGAATTCGTCGAAGTCAGAGCCGTCAACAATGCGCGCGATAACTTCCCGCACATCATAGGGCTGTTTCTTGTCTGCGGGTATTACGCCGTAGATATCCTGGGGTGGGTAGGCCGGTTCTACTGGCTCCCTGATGTCCATATCCAGTGGCTTGGTCCGGTTGGTGCGTGCAATGGCACGGCGCACAAGTTCCAGAGCGTGGTGGTCATTGTTTGCATAGTGGTCGGTAAGGCCAGAGGTGCGACAGTGTACATCGGCACCGCCCAACTCCTCTGCGCTGACCACCTCACCGGTGGCGGCTTTTACCAACGGTGGGCCACCCAGAAATATAGTGCCCTGGTTTTTTACGATAATAGCCTCGTCAGCCATGGCGGGGATATAGGCGCCTCCGGCGGTGCACGAGCCCAGTACTGCGGCAATTTGTGGTATGCCCTTGGCCGACATGCGGGCCTGGTTGTAGAAGGCGTGACCGAAGTGGTCCCTGTCCGGAAATACTTCATCCTGCAAGGGTAAAAACGCACCGCCGGAATCGACCAGGTAGATGCAGGTGAGATGGTTTTCCTCGGCGATAGTCTGGGCGCGCCCCTGTTTTTTGACGGTGAGAGGGTAATAAGTGCCGCCTTTAACCGTGGCATCGTTGATGAATATCATGCACTCCTGACCTGCCACCCGGCCTATACCCGTGATGATACCGGCTCCGGGGACTGCATGATCGTAGACTTTATAGGCAGCCAGTTGGGATAACTCCAGAAATGGCGAGCCGGGGTCGAGCAGAGCGGTGAGGCGCTCTCGGGGCAGCAGCTTGCCACGTGAAATGTGGCGTTGTTGTGCTTTCTCTCCACCGCCCTGGCGGATTTCCTCAACTTTTACCCGCAGGTCATCAATCTGCAATTGCATGGCCTCACGATTTTCAGCAAAGCCTGCATCGCGTGTGTTGATTCTTGACGGTATGACACTCATGACGGGTTCCTGTTTTTCCTGAAGAACGGGGCCTAAATGGTTTCCTGAAAGAGTTCGCGGCCAATTAACATGCGCCGAATCTCCGAAGTGCCCGCGCCAATTTCATAGAGTTTGGCGTCGCGCAGCAAACGGCCGGTGTTGGACTCATTGGTATAACCAAAACCACCCATAGCCTGAATAGCCTGCAGCGCCATTTGTGTGGCTTTCTCGGCGGTAAACAAAATAACGGCGGCACAATCTTTGCGGCTTTCCTCACCTCGATCACAGGCCGCTGCCACTGCGTAAAGATAGGCGCGGGAGGCGCTGAGGTCGGTATACATATCGGCAATTTTGCCCTGCATCAGTTGGAATTCACCGATGCTCTGACCAAACTGCTTGCGGTCGTGGATGTAGGGAACAACCTCATCCAGGCAGGCTTGCATGATGCCCACCGGGCCACCGGATAAAACCGTGCGCTCATAATCGAGGCCGGACATCAGCACCTTCACGCCCTGGCCTTCGCCGCGCATGATGTTTTCTGCAGGTACTTCTACATCGTCGAAAACCAGCTCGCAGGTGTTGGAGCCGCGCATGCCCAGCTTGTCCAGCTTGGGTGAGCGTGAGAAGCCGGGGTAGTCTCGCTCCACAATAAAAGCGGTAATTCCCCTGGAGCCACCCTGGGGGTCGGTCTTGGCGTAAATGATGAACACATCGGCGTCGGGGCCATTGGTAATCCACATCTTGGTGCCATTGATGATGTACTTGTCGCCCTCTTTTCGCGCGTGCAGCTTCATACTCACCACATCGGAGCCGGCATTGGCTTCCGACATAGCCAGCGCGCCGATGTGCTCGCCGCTGCACAGTTTGGGCAGGTATTTCTGTTTCTGTTCTTCGTTGGCGTTCTTGTTCAACTGGTTTAGACAAAGATTGGACATGGCACCATAGGACAGGCCAACTGAGGCCGAGGCGCGGCTGATTTCTTCCATGGCAATGGAGTGGGCCAGGTAGCCCATATTGCTGCCGCCGTAGGCTTCATCGACGGTCATGCCCAGCAAGCCCATGTCGCCAAATTTGCGCCACAGGTCTGCGGGAAAATTGTTTTCTTTATCAATATCCGCCGCGCGCGGGGCAATCTCCTTTTGTGCCATTTGGTAGACCGCATCGCGCAGCATGTTTATTTCTTCACCCAGACCAAAGTTGAGAGTGGGGTATCCAGTATTCATGATTGATTCCTGTCAGTTGTCGTCTCGTTTAATGCGTTTTCACAGAGGTTCGTTACTTCCTGCAAGCCGTCCAGCATTGCGTTGATATCCCGCTTTTGCTGCTTCAGCAAGTCGCGACGGTTTTGGACAGTATTGATTAATGAGTGTAGTTGATCCGCGTTGTTGTGCCCGGGATCATACATATCAATGACCTCAACACACTCATTGAGGCTCATGCCAATGCGCTTGCCGCGCAGAATCAGTTTGATGCGTACACGATCGGCGGAAGAGTAAATGCGCTTTTGCCCCTCACGCCGCGGGCTGATTAGCCCTTTTTCCTCGTAGAAGCGCATGGTTCGGGTGGTAACACCGAATTCCTTTGCTAATTCCGAGATTGTGTAGGTGCACTCAGGCACAGCATTGTCCGCAGTGATCAGTCGTTGGTGCACTATACTCTAAAATTACGTTGACGTTAACGTAAATCGCCAAAGCAGGGGACGAAAACCGGGGATGAAACCGGGGACGTAGCACAATTAATTCAAGGGAAACCAGGGTTCCCTTGAATTAATTGTGCTACGTCCCCGGTTTCATCCCCGGTTTTCATCCCGGTTTTTTTTCAGGCTTCCAGTTGTGCCGCCAACTTCGCCTTCATCGGCACCACCCAGTTCTCCTTCAAATCGGGCTCCAGCAATCCCGCAGCTTCCAGCTCATCACAGAGCTTCATCTGATGTGCCAGATCAAACATATCGAACTGGCGGATAATACGTGCATTGTTGTCGATGGTCAGAAAAGAAACCCCGGGTGTTTCGTAGTATTCACCGTCTGCCCGCCGGCCGGGCCCGCGGTTCATCCAGTGAGTAATGATAGTGTTATTGGTGCCCGCGTAGACCCCCATATAGGGAAAAGTCCAGCCCTCCCAGCCGACTTGCATGTCGCGCCCGTAGTGGGTGGCTTTAATGTCATCAATGCCGTGGGCCTCCACACGCATGACACCGGCGTATTCGCAGATATAGACACAGTCCTGTGCGTAGAGTTCGTCGACAAAGAAAATCCAGTCGCCTGTTTGTGATGCCTCCTGATGTGCGCGTATTAGTTTACCAGCGGTATCTCGCAATACACCTTCAGCGAGTTGGGTCATGTGTCTCTCCTTTTTAGTATTTGCTATTATCCGTACCGACATTACTACTACCAAGCTGTACAGGGCAAGCAGGCTATGGCAAAAACTGTTCTACTACCTCTTTTGGCCGACGGCGAGTTTCGCTCCGGCCAGGACCTGGCCAATGCCCTGGGTGTCAGCCGCACGGCGGTCTGGAAGCAACTACAGAAGCTGGAGGCCCTGGGCTTGTCTATCGAATCGGTCAAAGGTCGTGGCTATCGCATACCCGGTGGAATTGAGCTGTTACAGGAGTCGCAGGTGCGGGCGGGCCTTAATTCCGTGTCGTCTGCACTTCTGACTGAACTTGTTGTTGACGAGGTTGTGGGTTCCACCAATGCCGAGGCCTTACTAAGAATAGGGCAGGGTGCCGGAGCGGGAGTGGTGTGCACCGCAGAGCAGCAAACCGCAGGCAGGGGCAGGCGGGGCCGTGCATGGGTCAGTCCCTATGCGCGCAATTTATACCTGTCGCTTATTGGTGAGTTTACCCAGGGTGCGGCAGCACTTGAGGGCTTGAGTCTGGCAGCGGGTGTGGCTGTGGCCCGGGCACTGGAAAAGAGTGGTCTGGAGCAGGTGCAACTTAAGTGGCCCAACGATGTATTGCATCGGGGCGCCAAACTGGGTGGAATTTTGCTGGAAATGACGGGTGATGCCGCAGGTAGTTGCCAGGTTGTGGTGGGGGTGGGTGTTAATGTTTCCATGCCCGCACTTACTGCTTCTTCTATTGAACAGGACTGGACCGACGTAAGCGCAATAGCGAGTGCTGCTGCCGTGACATGCCCCGGTCGCAATGAGCTGCTCTCCGCTTTGTTAAATGAACTATTGCCCCTGCTGCATGACTTTCAGGACGAGGGCTTCTCATCCTGGCAAAAATCCTGGCAGGCCCTGGATGCACACGCTGGAAAGTCGGTTGTGTTAAGCACCGGTAGCGAGCGACTTGCGGGCACGGCAAGAGGTGTTAATGAGCGCGGCGCACTGCAATTGGAGACGGCTCTGGGCGTGCAATCGGTATTTGGCGGTGAGATATCCCTGAGGGTACGTGAATGACAATAGTGAGTATTTGCCTGCAGATGGATGTAGGTAACAGCAGTGCCAAGTGGCGTCTGGTGCAAGGTGATGATGTGCTGGCCCGGGGCAAGTATTTTCTCGATGAAGAGTCATCGCGGGAGGAGCTATTCAGCAGCGTTGATAGGCCGGGGCAAATTTGGATTTCCAGCGTGGCTTCATCGCAGGCCGAAAAGGCATTGACGAACATGCTGGTGGAGAAATGGGGCGTTCAGCCCTGGTATGCCCGCACCCAGGTACAGACCAGCGGCTTGAAAAACAGCTATCAAGACGCAACTCGAATGGGAGTGGATCGCTGGTTGGCTATGCTGGCAGCGCGGGAGGTTATAACGGGTCGATTCTGTGTTGTTGATGCCGGGTCAGCCCTGACCATAGATATAGTCGATGCAAATGGACACCACGAGGGCGGTTATATTATTCCCGGCCCGGAATTAATGGAGCGCGCTCTTCTTCTGGACACCGACAGGGTTCGCTTCGAGGAGAATGCCAAGTATGAGTTGGGCCCTGGGCACTCCACGGCAGAGGCAGTTCGCCACGGCATTGCTGTGGCACAGGCCGGGGCTGTGCATATGGTTTTGACACAAATGAGCATAGACCACGATCAACTACTCATTTGTGGTGGTGGCGGTGGCACGCTACAGTCTTTACTCGGTGGCGCGGGGCAACAGGTGCCAGAACTGGTGTTCGACGGACTCGCATTAATGGCAAATGCTGCCAAGGGCGCGGCTATCGCGTTTTGAATTGAGCAGCTGTCTGTGTTGCCGTTAATTGTTACTCTGAAAGCTCCCGCAGCCTGGTAGGCGGGCCCACAATCGGCGCAGCCCCGGCCGGTCTCGGCTCTGGCGTGGTAACAAACCATTGATCCATGACAAGGTTTGCCTTATTTCCTCCTCATGTTTTCGTGCCAATATAGACAAGCAAGTTTCATCTATTTAGCTTGGCTTCCAATAATTTATAGGGAAGGGATGCCTGATGAAGCACCTGTTAACGTGTTGTCGTCTGTTTTTTCTGCACAGCTCTGTATCGCACGCTGCGCTTACCATGAATTTTGCCGAGGTTGGGCCCGACGTTGTCGCGACAGTGAGTGGCAGTATCGGCAGCTTAAATGCGGCAAATATAACGGGTACTAATAATCCAGGGGCGGTATCACAATAGGTACTTCGGCCATACCAGATGCTATATGTGCACTCTCGGCAGGTGCCACGGCGGTAGCAGTCGATCGCTATTATTTTGATGACTGGAGTAATACCAGAACCTGCAATACCGGTGGTCATCATCTTGCCACAGCAAACACCGGACATCATGTGGGTATAATTTCCCGCACTACTGGTCTTGATGGAATTGAAGTGCCGGGAGGGTATGTTTCAGGGACACTATTGAATGGAACATCGACTTGGGCGGGACAGACGTTGGCCAGCATGGGCCTGGTAACAGGAACATATGTTTATACCTGGGGTAACAATATTGAGGACCCCGATACGCTTACCGTTAATATTGCCGAGTCTAACCCCCTCTATACGGTAGGTGGTAGCGTTAGCGGTTTAACGGGTGCTGGCCTGGCGTTGCAAAACAACGGCGAGGGTACTTTGGGCTAATGCAGCAGCTAACAGTGTTCACCCAGGCAAAAGACTGGTTGGGTTTGGGCCGAATTTTTCCGCACATCAAGGACAAAGGCTTCGACATTACGCTTATTGCAGGTGAGGGAAACATTCTTTCCCGATCCAGTTGTGTAGATCAAGTTATCTCAATTTCACCAGGCGCCGGCGACCAGCAGTGGATAGAGGCAATTTTGTCAGCGGCTGGAAGTAAGCTCCTTGTTGGAGACGATGTGGCACTTGATTGGTTGTTAAGACAGAGCCTGACTAACAAAGCAATCCGAAATTTGGTGACACGTACGCTGGGAGATATTGATAAGGTACTGGTCGCGCGTGGAAAACTTGAGCTTTCCAGGTGTGCTGAGGAGGTAGGTGTTCCGGTACCAGAAATTATCCCCCTTTCTTCAAGTATCGATACCGGCATTTTGCATTCCCGCCTTGGTTGGCCGCTGGTATTCAAGAGCGGCTATGGTTTTGCCGGGAATGAGGTATTTATATGTCGTAATCTTCGTGAGTCTCGGAAGGCTCAGGGGCTGCTTAAATCGCATCCACGTTCTTTTGCCCAGAAATACATTCCCGGGAGGCCAATAATGGTTGCACTGGCCTGCTGTGAGGGGCGGGTTTTGAGCCAGTTTTCAGTGCTTAAAAGGGCATGCTGGCCGCCAGAAATAGGGCCGAGTACGGTAGTTGAGGTCGTAAAAATTCCTCAAGTGGAAGAGCATGTTAAGATGATCGTCGCCACATTGGGGCTGTCGGGAATGATTAGCTTCGACTTTGTACGTGATGTGCAGGGAGAGTGCTGGTTGTTGGAATGTAACGTTCGCCCCGTTCCAGTCAGCCACTTTAGTGAAGCTTTGGTTGATGCCTGGCTCACTGGTGAAGTTGCTGATCAAGCTTTTGAGGAGGGTCGGTTATTCGCACTTTTTCCACAATCAATTCTTTTCCCGGTTGAACAAAAGCTTCGGGATGCAGCCATTCTGGACATTCCATCTAATGACCCTGGACTGCTTGCTGCGATGGAGGAGCTTCTTCCTGAGCTAAGCTGTTGAGAGAAAGAGTTTGCTGGGGCTCTCTGGCGCTGACTGGCTTGCAATGACGAGCCACCCAGAGCAGTTCGCCATTCAGGAAAGAGTTCTGTGCAGCTACTATTTCTTTCGAGCCGAGCTACGCAGGCGTCTGGTGGCAACGAGCAACAATCCGAGAGCAGTTAAAACAATACCGTAGGCAGACAGTGTTGGTACGGGTGTTGCTGGCTCTAGTACCGCAATGCCGGGCCCGGATCCGCCAATGTTATAGCCCTGCCATCCTGACCTGGAATCATCCCAGGCAAACAATTGGCCGTTGGCAAATCCGGCACCAAAGGTCGCCTCGGTGGAAATATCCAATGCTGAGGTTCCAACATAGTTGCCAGAAGTATCAAATACTACGGCTGTGTTATTGGTGGTGTCTATTACTATCAGCCAGCCGTCTGGCTCTGAAAAACCTAGTGCATTGGAGTTAAGAGTTCCCGAGCTGGCACTGGCTGTATCGAGGTTGAAGGTGTTGAGTAAGCTGCCGTTAGTGCGGCTCACAACATTTACTGTGTTGCCTGATGAGCGAGAATAGAAAACGTTATTTCCACTGTCATAAGCGGGCATAGTCTGGGTGTTGATGTTGCCGGGCATGACAGCAAGCAGTTCTGTGGTGCCACCAGTGTAGAAACCGCTGCCATCAAGTTGGGCTTGTATTAGGCCGAAACCTGTGCCGCCAGCGTTAGCGTTATAAGTAACGACTTCCATCAGCCCGGTATTGGGGTTGTAGTTCCAGGCACGTACGTCAATATTGATAGTTGCGATGTTATTAACTATAGCGCCGGTATTATCATAGACTGAAGCCTGAAAACTTGGGCTTCCTCCGGTAGACGCATAGTATTGGTCGAAGCTCGGGTGGTAAGCCACGTTCATCGGAGAAGAAAATGTTCCAGTGCCCCGCGGCAAAAATATGGTTCTGGTCGCAGTGGCAGTGACTTGTGCCAAGGCGGAAGAGGTGCATAAGAACAATGCTACAGAAAGTAGAAAGTGCCTGGTTTTTACTTTACGTGACGAGATAAGCATAAAAAGCCTCCTTGCTTTGCCTGAATATGCAGGCTGTTAAATGCAGTGCCTGGTGCAGTTACTTTGATGGAATTTTATATCATTTTATATAGATTTGTACATAAAGCAAGAGCCTTGTCCAATACGAGATGATGCTGAACCGGAGCCGTGTTTCTAACACGAAATGATACTGAAATAGCCTGATCTCTGTTCATGATGGAAGGATGAGTACCATCATGAATGACAATGACAATGACAGAGACTGTAATGTTTTCTGTGTAACTGCCCGGATTACATTTAACCCGGGCAGTTACACAGAAAATGGGACACCCTCCCTTTGTTCGAGGGGACTGTACTCTGGCTGCTCTGCAGCTAACTCCCAATTTTATAAATGACATCAATTTTTGGTGTGACAATGGGACTAACGCACTTGAGGGAGTTGATCGAAGCTCAAATGTTTTAAATCTTGGCAGTGACGGCTCCAGTAATTTAACATTTATTCCTGGAGCTACAGCCCCAGCCCCAGCCCCAGCCCCAGCCCCAGCCCCAGCTCCAGCTCCAGCTCCAGCCCCAGCTCCAGCTCCAGCTCCAGCCCCAGCTCCAGCTCCAGCAACCCCAGTCCCCACTCTATCTGAATGGGCCCTGATCACACTCGCAATGCTGCTAACCGGTATCGTGTTTGTTCGGAGAAAGCAGCTCTCATAAGCTCACTTAAACGGCTGTAATTCCCATGGGCCACTCAGGTGGCCCTTTCTATTTCCGGCACAGAAGAAAATATCTACCAAATTACCCCCAAATATCTCCCAACAGCCCCATATTACCCTTGCATCCCCCCACCTCTTTGTCTAGAATCGCCCGCCTTCGTTTCAGGGGTGGTTAACCTCTGATTTGTCGGTGGTTTTTGAGTAAAGCTGGTGTAGCTCAGTAGGTAGAGCAGCTGATTTGTAAAAAGTCAGAGACCAGAAAAGGCGTTCGCCAAGCTCAAGAAAAATATCGAAATTTCCCTCGTAGTAAATCATCGAAAGTCCCACCTGAACGTATACTGAAGTTGGCAGTGAGTTGCTGTTGAGTGTCTTTGCAGTAAGTCCAAGAAATCAAAACAGTTGCTGGTTAAGTCTGCCGAACGTCTTACGAGCGGGTTGTTGCTTTACTCTCGACAGCGGACGTACCCAGGTAGTGATCTCAGTGTTTCATTTTCCCCAGATATCCTATGGGTTACACTAACCTGAACGTCTGCTCCCGACCGCAAAAGCAGACTCTGGCCAGCTGCCAAAGTGATGTATTACAAGAAGCTATTGAATTCACTGTTAGGTGATATTCCATCTAGATCGCATATGGAGAGCTAAATGAGCGATACCGTATACTTCTTTAAGT
>JAUVBI010000060.1 GCA_030591305.1 Pseudomonadota bacterium | reverse complement strand
CGGGTCGACCTGTCAGTTCTGGGATGGTTTTAAACCCCAAACCTGAAAGGTCGAGCTCATCAACAAAAACGTCGATAACACGAACTGTGTTTTCTTCAGCAATATAATCGTCGATGCGTTCGGGGAATAATGTGGCTTGTGTGCGGCTTTCGCCCTCGATGAATCCACTCATGGTGGCCGTCCTTCAGCGAGAAAGTATGATTATATCTCACCTAGGAGTTTTCACACAGTCTGAGGACAAAGCAGAAGTAGTCGCCGATCACATTGGCCAAGTCAGAAGGGCCGCTTTAGCCAGTAAAGCGGTCTTCCAGGGCAATCCCCAGTATACTGCCCTTTCTGGCTTCAGGGCCTCCTGGTGGGCATATTGGCCAGGGCATGGCTCAGGTAATGCCTGTGGCAAAGTGCTCCACAGATTGCCTCTCTGGTGCCGGTAGCTGATAGCTGAGGCAGCCGATGGGAGCTGCCCTGATCTGGCGTTATAGGAAGCCCCCTCGGAATTCGCGGGCAGCTATGTTGTGTGCTGTGGAAAAAGTATGGGGTATAGGGGGGAATAAATGCCATTTACACCCGACGGACCTGACGACTCGACGGCGAGTGATGTAGTGGTAGGGGTTGGGGTAGGTGGGATAGAGACGGGTTCGTCGAGTACGACGGGTTAATTGGTGGTTTCTGGTGGTGTCTGGCGATCAAGATCTTGCTATGGAATCGATGAACTGAGAAGCTTGCTATCCTTCATCTGTTGCCAAAAATAGTCAATAAAATCAGGGCGATCGAGTATTCAGGAGGGACAGCAGGTGAGACATGTCGTTGCCGGAGATTAATAAGTGAACATCGATATTCATTACTGCTCGCAGTGAAATTACAAACCTGAGGCGGTCAGTCTGGCCGCAGAGCTCAGATCAAACCTCGGCCTAGAGGCGAACTTGCATGCCCGAAGCAAGGGAATCTTTGATGTCCATGTGGATGGTCAATTAATATATTCTAAATATGATACCCGGCGGTTTCCGCAGCCTGGAGAAGTAACACAGCTGATACGTGAACGCAGGCAGACCTGAGCCTCTTACTCATACACTCCATGGAGCTACCCTCCACTGTAAAACCAACTAACTTCATCTGAGGTCGAAGCGGTTAAAAATCTGTGAGCCCATAAAAATATGGTGATCCAACGATGCGATTGTGTTCACATGGGTGCCCATCCAGCTGAGTCCAAGCCTTGAATAGCAAGCCGCAATATCTCGAAAAAGATCCAGCTTATGGGTGGCTCATGGTTTTTGTGGTGTTCACCCTCAGCGCCCTGTCATTCGGCGCGCTGGGCTCCATTTCGGTCTTTCTCAAACCGCTATCTGTAGAATTCGGCTGGGGCCGGGGCGAAACCAGCCTGGGCTATACCGCAATTGCATTCTCCACTGCGGCGTTTGGCGTTCTCTGGGGATATATCGCGGACAAATTTGGGACCCGATGGTTTGGTGTCGTTGCTGCACTTACCATGTCGATTACGCTCTATTTGTTAAGCACCCAATCCAGCATTTTTGAGTTTTATTTCTACTACTTCCTGTTTGGCGCCTTTGGTAATGCGATGGCGAGCACGCCGTTGTTTGCGAATGTGGGTTTCTGGTTTCGAAGAAACCCCGGCCTCGCTCTTGGCGTCACGGCCTCCGGCGGCGCTGTTGGTCAAGGTATCGTGCCTTATTTTGTTGGGATGGCACTGGGCGCTTACGGATGGAAAACAACCTACCTCATCATGGCGGTAACCTACCTGGCGATCGCATTACCAGTCAGTTTATTTATCAGGGAATCACCCTGGCGACAAAAAGTGCGCCGGGACGGCATTGACGAGACCCGGGATTTTCCCCTCTCTGAAACCGAAGTCGTTGTATGGGTCAGCGTGGCAGTCATATTTTGCTGCAATTGTATGGCCGTGCCCATCGTACATCTCGTACCACTCCTGACAGACGATGGCTATTCAGTGCCCGATGCGACCAGTGTTCTACTCGTGTTGATGCTCTCTGGGGGAGTGGGCCGCATCATGGGGGGCAAGCTTGGCGATATGATCGGTGCATTGCCTACCTATATGTTGATGTCACTTGGCCAGACATTTTTTGTCTTTTGGTTCCCCTACGTGGAAGGTTTGACGGCTTTGTATATTCTCGCGGTATTTTTTGGGTTTGCCTACTCAGGGGTTATGTCCAGCATCCTGGTTTGTACGCGAATGATGGTTGGCGCGAGGTTCGGAGCGCGAGCGATGAGCCTGACTTCCTTTTTCGGTTGGTCCGGAATGGGGTTGGGTGGGTTCTTTGGGGGAAAACTGTTTGATATCTACGGGAATTACAATTGGTCATTTACCTTTGCGTCGTTGATGGGAGTAGTGAACCTGATCATTCTGACCGCATTTTTCTTCCGAATTCGCCTGAAGCGGATACCAATCGGTATTAGCGCCGCGACAGTGTCGCCCTGAAGTCGATGCCGCTTCGACTAGGCGTGCGGAGTGTACCAGTAGGTCGCGATAGCGGCAGTGCATGCAACCAGTACCCAGACCTCACAGACCCACCGAAGTGGCAGCGGCGCGACACGTACAGAAACCCCAAAAATTCTCCGGGCAGATCTATTGCCAGATGCGATACAAGTATGGGAAATAGGGGGTAGAAACTCCATTACACCCGACGAACCTGACGTACTCGACGGGGGTGATGTGGTGGAAGGGGTTGGTGACGGTAATATCTAAGTGTCTGAATCTTTTTGAAAATTAGCAATTCGCCAGCCACCGGTCTGCACTGGCGACCTTGGCAGGAATTGAACTCTGGCGCATGTTGAAGAAAGGTCAAAGCAAGAGTTCGCAGCCGGAATGGCAGCAGTTTTACACGTTGGCGGCTGCAGGGTAGCTGCGCCTGATGATCACTGTTTGGCCTCGCAAATCAAAGCTCGCGACGGAACCCTATATCTGGCCCCTTACTCAGGTGGCCAAATTAATGCCGCAGTAATCCAGGCCAGTCTGGTTTATCAGTCAGCATCGTCCTGATGTCGTAGGCGATACGATGTGTACCATGACAACGTGCGCATGCCTGTATCGCCAGGGCTCCGAGGTCTTGTCCCTGATCCTTGAGAGTACCGGTGCGCAGACTCTGTTTGAGGCTGGCCAGTGTTTCATTTATGTCATTATCCGGGTAGCGTCTGTTTTCGTTCTTGTGACAGCTGACACAGGTATTCCCCAGGACACGCATCCCTTTTTCTAACTCGTTCAGCTCGGCCAGGGCAATGTTTGGCTTGGCGTCCTCGGAGGCAATTTTGATGTAGTTGACCTGCTGGATTAATTTATCCATGTGTTTAACCAGTGGCACCGACGGGGCAATATCGCCAAGCGATGCAAAATCCGGGGCACGGTACATCACAGCGGTAATAGAACGATAATCATCATGACAGGCGTCACAGCTCTGTTTGAGGTCATCCAACGATTGCGATATCGCCTGGTAGTTATGGTCCTGAGCATTTTTTTGCAAACGGGACAGTGCTTCCAAATCCAGCTTTTTACTCCACTCAGGCACCATGTCGCCTATTTTTTGATAGTGCTCATTCAGTTGTAGTACCCATTTCTGCAGCTCTATATCGTTGCTATTGGACGCGTAGAGCTCAACCGCCTGTATCTCTCGACGTAGTTTAAACATGGTATGTAACCACTCCTGGCGCTTGTTTTCTGGCTTATACCACTGTGCCAATGAGGCAGGGGGCATTTTGATGATGGTAACCCTGTCTTTATGGATATAGACAATGCCGCCAAGAATTGCGATTAACAAACATTGAATAAGTATGAAATGTGGCCAGCGCATGGCTATTTTTCTCTCCTGAATTGCGGTGTGTAAATAGAGACTTAGTTTGAGTTCAGCAAGAGGAGTTTATCCGAATGCTAGATCGATGTCCGGGGCGAGCCAGCTATAGGCGTCATCGCAAGGTTTTTTCGCTGAGATACGTTAAGAGGGCAATAATGTAATGAACCATCCCCACCCACGTCGCAAACTCGGTGAGGTCTTCCAGACTAGATTTTGTATGGTGTACCTTAGCCTCGGATTGGAGATCGACATGACTATTAGCATGCTGGGCATTGATATTGCCAAGAACACCATTCAACTCCACGGCGCCGATCACTCACCCATTGCACCCCAGACTTCCCTAGCATCAGGCAGCTGCGGATCACAGACACTGTGCATGGCGCCATCAGGCGTCTCTTCCTCCATCCCCAACTCACCATACAACTGATCCAAATCCCTGACCGTCTCACAAGCCGCATACGGCTCATACCCCGTATCGGCAATCAGCACAGCGACCCCGATAAACGGAATTGATTCAGCAGGGATAGCAGTAATACTCTTCGCCGCAACACGCTTGGTTCTGCTGGCTAACTGGGTGCCAAATTTTCTGGTAGCGGCTTTGCGCTTGAGGGCGGTGGCCAGAAGCCAGCCCGTCAGAAGGGTATATCGTCATCTTCGAAATCAGAAGGGGCAGGATAGGGGGGCGATTGGTCTTCCCGACTAATTGCGGGCTCATCTCCCACAGTAACGATTTTCCAGCCTTGGAGATTATTGAAATATCGACCGTTGTATTCTCGACCACGAATGTCAAATGTGACCGTTACTTCCTGCCCCACCTGCAGTGAATCCAGCAAGGAGACCTTATCCTGAACAAATTCGACGTTGATTTCCTGAGGGTATTTTCCATCTTCAACGATTACCACCATTTCCCGCTTAGTGAATCCACTGTCGAATGTCTTCGCCTCCTGAATGAGTTTTATTTTTCCAGTTAAGTCGTATGCCATTAGATCATCCCCTTTTTTCTCTGATATATGTGGTTATGGTAGCTGCTGTCTAATCTGCCGCTTATAGTATGTGTAGTGCCTGGCAGTTCCCAGCCCTATTCATGATTCCACCAGATCAACACCTTGGTTATCATTTACCAGACTCCCCCGGTAATCATCGCAGTCACTGACCAGTATAATCCCTCGCCGAAATCAACTGGCTCAACATCCAGCTATATCTAATCGCAACTTCTTGCACGACGGATTTTGGAGTCGCTGATGGCCCCCATTGAAACGTATGATCGTTCTCCATTGTCAAGCCAGGTGCGCAATTTCATCCACTGATTAGGCAAGAACTCGGATGTTCGATGTGCGCGGCGGCCAGAGGTTATTCTTAATCCGAATTCTGCAGGCATCAACGGACCTCCGCTGCCAAAGTACCAACTCGGATTGAATACCAACACATACTGGCCGTTCGTGTCCTTGGTGAAAGCCCCCGGGCCATGACTGTTGTTGGGCACCTGAAGTAGGCCGCCGCCTTTTCGTTGATAAATGTTGTCTGGTGTACTGCTACTATTAGGCTTTTTACCTTCGAATCTCGGATCATTCCAGTAGTCCTCGAAGGTTAGCTTTTCAGCCACGACTCCAGCCCAACAAATGGAATGTGGCTCCGAGCCCAAAGTTGATCCAGTGAATGCGAGAACAACGTCTCCTGGCTGTGCACTCCGGCGTATTACGGGCTTGCAGATAGCCAGGGTGGTAAATGGGGGATCGTAGTTTGGCGCCGAACCGCGGTCAGTCATGATCACATAGGTGTAAATGTTCATAAAACCCCTTTGAACAAATCGAAGACCCACTCACAGGCGTCTGCTCTATCACCGATGTCTGTAACAAACTCCTGACCTCGGGCAGCCGCGGTTAGTCGGCTGTGGTCATGCCAGCGTTGCTCGGGGTGATAAGTCATGCCAACCCCTCCTCGCTTCGGATTCATCCAGTCGGGAACGATCCAGGTAGACGGTTTTTTGCTTCCCTGCTCGGTAAGTCGATGTCCTGAAGGGAATTGCCCCCAGCCGGGGAGCTTCAGCGTTTGATGGCCAATACGTAAGTTGTCCGTGGCGACGTATACAGTATTTGAGTCTGACCACCCGGGCTGTAAATGGGGATGCTCTGCCAACCATGGGTAGTCTAGGAGTACAGGTTTGGGATCACTTCCGACTGGTAGGACGCAATCTATTTGCAGCCAGCCAAAGATCCGGTGCTCTCTCTCGCCGTTATATCTCCAGCGATGCGTGAATTCCACGGGTCGGTAAAGGCCCCAGAAGAGGAAGATGTCTCCAGGGCCCACATTCTGATTACCAAGGTGACTCTGGGCTGCGGACACCTGGCCGAGCGAGCCTCTCCAGCCCGGTAAGCGCCGTAGGGCGCTTTGGTCGAGATCTGGGTCCAAATGGCAGCGGCTTTCTGGTCTTACTTTACCATTACTAAGGTCGTTTGCCAGGCTGGCTATGTTGCCCGCTATGTCGCAGAACCGGGTAGGTGAAGGCATGCGGGTCGGGATTGGTAGCGATATTGGGCGATTGTCAATGATTGGGCTGGCGCAACCACCGGCACTGCTGTCGAATCCCTTGCGGCTGAATATAATTTTCATTGTAATGTCGGAAACATATCCGGTGATAACCCGCTATGGAGATTGAGGGTGAATGAATGAGTCTTTGTCTCGCATTTCGAACCGTGACCAGGATAAACAATAGCGCTTTAGTTTTGAAGGTATTGGCAACTTAACTGGCCATGGCTGATAATCTCGGTATGAAGATATACAAACGCCACCGTTTCCCATCAGTCATCATAAGTTACGCCGTATGGCTGTGCTCTCGCTTCAATCTGAAGCCGCTGTGATATCGAAGATCTACTGGCTGAGTAAGGGATCACCGCTATAGCTACACAGCCTCCACCAACTCCCCCCACCACTCCCCAGACTTCTCAACAGCTCCATCCCAGACATTGCCAGCTTCAGGCATAGTGGGGTGACAGACACTGTGCATTACGTCACCCGGGGTTTCATCAGTCATTCCCATAGCTGAATACTGGTGAGCATATTGGCCAGGGCCTGGGTAGGGTAATGACCCTGGGTAAAGTATTCCATAGATTGCCGCTCCGGTGCCAGTAGCCGGCCGCTTTGCGGTGGTTACATGGTGATCCAGGTCGGGCTTTTATGAAAATCCATTTGGATTCGCAGGCGGCTATGATGTGGACTGTGAAGAAAACATAGGGTGTAGGGGGGACAGCAAGAGGCCACTTAGCTGAATTTTATTTGTTTTCGGCACCTGACTTGTCAACCCCTATATATAGTCTAGGATTATAGTGTCGACTCGTTTTGACTTCGTCAGTACCTTTATGGTTGATTGCCAATTGATTTGATCATGTGGTCGCGTGCGGTGTCCGCATCAATCAGCACGGCAGTAAACGGGTAGTCGTGGGTCAATACTGCCACCAGTTTACTCGCCGCATTGACAAATGCTGGATCGTCGGAGAAATCCAGAAACTCGATTGCCGAGGACAATCCCTCGTTCGAGTGAACCGCTGCCGCTCGCACTGCGTCGGGTATGGTGATGACCTCGTCCGCAGGGTCCGAGTCAAGTGACTGCAGCAATCGCGCGATATTGATAACCGCAGGTGTGGCAGTAGTGCCATCCGTCACCAGGTCCAGTGGTGTAATAAGTGATTTTCCCTTCACTGCCCGGCCGAGGTTTATATCGCCGATAAAAAATCGGATGGAGTTGCCGACCTCGTACTGAAACTCACCATTTCTGCCAGTGATGCCAGCAAGTGACCCGGACTTGTAGTTCACGCCCTCTACAGGGGCATCGACAAAGTTTCCGTTGCTAACAATGACGACCAGACCAGCTCTCTCATCCTTGTCCTCTGAATCGGAGGATCCGCCGCCGGAGCTAAAGAAGAATGCGCATTGACTGCCGCCAAGCAGCGGTATGGCGACCAGAGAAAGGATGAGCATGAATCTGCGAGAAGTCATATGCTACATGATAATTTGATTCTACAATCCACGCAAAGTGCAACGGTCTCGGACCGCCATAGCGCTACACAGCGTCCACCAAGCTCTCCCACCACTGGTCCAGGTTCTGTCGCATTCTTTGATTTCTGCAAATTTCCTGTATCCATCAGGTGTAACTATCCTGCCTGGGCCAGCGCGTAAAATTGCTCCCATGCTGGCAACGAACTCTTGTTTTTCCGAAAGGCCTCCTCTATTCGAGGTGCATAATGGACGACCCAGCGCTGAATGGTGCTATGATCCACCACGTAGCCGCGTTCCTGCATCAGCTCCTCCAGGTTGCGATAGCTGAGGGAATAGGCCACGTACCAGCGAACACATTGTAGAATGATATTTTGCTGGTGGTGCCGCCCTTTGAAACTGATCACGATTTGTCCAAATATTGAAATTCAGGGAACAGGAGTATAGCTTAGCAGGTCAGCAATGCCGATTTCGCGACAAAACCAAATGATCACCCACATTGCATACTTTGAATTTTCTGGCGAAATACGCTGGGGCATCGTTGCGGGCGACGGCCTGTATTTGCTGGATGAGCATTATCCCAGTACCGCAGACTTACTGCGGGACAGGGAGCGCATTATCCGTACTGCAAAAGATGGGCTAGATAAACTTCAAAGAATAAAACTGTCCGACGTTAAACTACTCAGCCCAGTTGTTGGCAACAAGCGGGTAATCTGCCAGGGTGCCAACTACCGCCAGCACATGATCGAGTCTGGCATGGATCCTGATGCGAAATCCTATAATATGTTTTTTAATAAATCTTCTGCGTCGATTTGCTCCTCTCAGGATAAAATAATCAGGCCCAAACACGTTAGTTTGCTGGATTATGAAATTGAGCTTGGGCTGGTGATAGGCAAAGCCGTCAATAAACAAACCGAAGTGAGGGAAGAAAATCTTGCTGACCACATCGGCGCCATTGTTATCGCCAACGATGTTTCTGCTCGAGACGTTCAAATCCCTGAAACACAATTTTTCAAGGGTAAGAGCTACCGAACTTTTTGCCCGGTTGGCCCCTACCTATGTTTGTTATCTGAAGATAGCATCCACTATCTGAATCAGCTCGAACTGGAACTCAAAGTAAATGGTGAAACCCGTCAACGAGACAATACTGAAAACCTGGTGTTCAAGCCGGCGGAAACCCTGACAGAGCTCTCGGATTTTACAGATTTAGATGTGGGTGACCTGGTTTTGACCGGTACGCCCAGCGGCTGCGCCCTGCAAATTCCCTCGCCCACCATCGTTAAATTATTTTCCCTGTTGCCCGAATCAGTGCGCTGGAAGCTATTTAAACGTATTCAGAGAAAACGGCTTCAATATCTGCAACCGAACGACGAAATTGAAGCCCGCATTCACAGTAGAGACCAGAAAATAAACCTTGGATGCCAGCAGAACAAAATTGTCGATGCCTAGACCGTCGACATACCACCAGAAAGTCCGGCAGAGAAAATAGGCGCTATACTGGTAGGTGTCCCGCTACCAATAGCCACTGTACCTACTGAATTACCCGGCAAATATCAAAGGAGCACTGTTATGGGTTGTCACCTATCTCCCCACCATAGTCGGACGGTGTGTTTGCTATATTTCACGTTATCCAGTGCATTGGCGGAGATAAAGAGTAGTATGCAGCAACCCTTTTCGGCGCACCCTTAACCATGACAGCCCACTTGGAAAAAGTCAGCATCTTTGTCGATGTGCAGAATATTTACTACACCTGCCGACAGGCCTATGAGCGCAGCTTTGACTATAACAAGTTCTGGATTCAGGCCACCGAGGAGCGTGAATTGGTGGGGGCCTGGGCCTACGCTACGCACCGCGGCGATGAAAAGCAGATGCAATTCCAGAACATCCTGCGGGCCATTGGCTTTGAGGTAAAACTGAAGCCGGTACTCAACCGCAAGGATGGCACCTCCAAGGCCGACTGGGATGTGGGTATTGCCCTCGACGCCTACGAGGCAGCACAGGAGTGCGACACCCTAATCCTGTTGTCCGGTGACGGCGATTTTGGGTTCCTAATGCACCGTATCAAGCAGCGCTTTGGTACCAACGGCGAGGTGTATGGCGTGCCAAGCTTGACCTCGTCGCTGCTGATTGAGCAAGCCACCACATTCATACCGATTGACGAGTCACTGCTGCTGTAGCTAATTGATAAGCCGGTTCCGTTGTAAGGGGCGCACAACTCAGGGCCATACTAGCGGAATATGGTCTGGCTGCGCAGGACTACGATCTGTTCCATTTGTAGCCCCATCTCTTCCAGAAATTCCTCAAGTATACGCAGTTTCCCCGCCCAAAAATGGTCACTCATCTCTCCAGCAGGGTCGGGAGGTGTATCTGTCATAACCCTATGATTATATTATGAATTTACGACACAGAATTATTTTAGGGACACACCCCCCGATTATGAGTTGGATGCTCTACAGGGAAAATGGGTAGTAAGCTGAAGAGAGGTAACGGAATTTTCTGGTGGGGAAGGACAGGGTGACCGAGGCCGATCTTATGCCGAAATTGGTGGTTGGCTATACCGAGTTGAGTGGCAGTAAGTTGAAGAAGGGTAAGGGGTTTTCGAAACCGAACTCCGAACCAGGGCTGAATCCCAGGAACTTAATCTTTCCAGTGATGTCGTATATGCTATCATTGGCGCATGTCCGAAAAAGTGGTTATCGATACTAGCGTTATTATCAGTGCCTTGATTGGAAAGCGAGGTGCGAGTCGTGAGGTAATTAGGCGATGCCTCACAGGCAAGTATTTGCCGCTGATAAGTAACCTGTTATTTCAGGAATATGGGGATGTCAGTTCTCGCAAGCGAGTCAAGAAGATATGTCCACTTAGCGTGATGGAGGTTCGGGATCTGCTGAATGCCTTTTATAGTGTGTGTAGTTGGGTGCCCATATACTACCTGTGGCGCCCAAACCTGAAAGACGAAGACGACAATTTCCTGATTGAGTTGGCGCTAGCAGGAAACTGCCAGATTATCGTGACCAACAATGTCAAAGATCTTGAGGCGGCAGAACTGAAATTTGAAGATTTGCGAATATTAACGCCACAGCAGATATTGAGAGGTGAATGAGATGGGTACGCTGACTGTACGGCTGCCAGATGACAAGCATGATCGTTTGAAGTCTTTGGCTGCGCATAGAAAAATTAGCATCAATAAACTGATGGAAGAGCTATCAACTCAAGCTTTGGCAGAGTTTGATAGTGAGGTCCGGTTCCGGGCATTTGCTTCAGTGGGTCGGACCAAAAAAGGCTTTGACCTACTGGAGAAGTTAGACCGACATTTCAGTAGTAAGTAGAGTGGTGGACGGTACTGCCGGGTACTGAAAAGTTAACTTGTAGTCTTGGCCTGGCGCTACACAAATCGACCTCCAGCGCCAGGAATCCCTTTATGCGACCTGTCCCTGGCGAATTACCAATTCAAGCGGCAATTGGTAATTCAAATAATCCGTGACAGTGCTTCTCCCATCGATATTCGTTGATGTCGATAATTTTTCTGTCGGCTAATTCCACTGGAGTGGCACCATCCCGCCCGGAATGAGTGCGATGCTGATTGTAGTAGCACTGGTAATCGCAGAGTTTGTTCTCCAGGTCAGCCGCTGTCCAAAATGTAGCTAAACCAACCGTGTCAAATCACCCATGGGGTGGAGGTGTGGTTAATCCGTAGTAGACTGCACCAACTGACCAAGGACCCCGTTTATGACCGAATTAGCCGAACACTATAATCCAATTGGCAAAGCTGAAACCCTGGAGATCTGGCGTAGAGGCATGCGTATGCCGGTCCCCACAGCAGAGGGTAAGACTTTGGATTCCAATTATGCCCAGCTGCTGGCGGGATTGGCCTGGCGGAAGGGTAGGCGGTAAATGCCAGGAGAGCCTGTTGTATGAAGCTGGTCTATACCCATCCCGATGGTATCGTGGTCGCTCAGGCGCGAAGCTCGATTGAACTGGCGGGTATAAAATGTATATTGCGCAATGAGTATGCGTCAGGGGCAATAGGTGAACTGGCGCCGATCGATGCCTGGCCTGAGCTTTGGGTTACGAATAACAGGGACTTCGAGAGGGCGACGCTGCTACTTGAAAAATCCCACGCCGCGATTCAAGAGGCCGACTGGAAGTGCGAGCAGTGCGGTAGTGTAAGCCCAGCCACTTTCGATTTCTGCTGGCACTGTGCTGGTGAGAGGCGAGGGGCTTGATAGCCCGCGTGCACATTATTCAAATCTGAGACACGCCCGCTGTCTAACCGGCCAAGATGCGTGACGTCCAATACGCTAACGAATGGCGGCCTATTGGCTGCGAATTCAATCGGTCGTTGGTGGTAGCGGTCATTGGTGTGTGCCTGTGACCAATCTCACAGAAATGGAGCCCCTCCGTTGATGGTGATGTACCCCGCTGCTACGGTACATCTCATGTCAAATATCCTTTTCGGCCTCGTCCTTATTTCCGCTTCCCTGCAAACCGGCTGGGCATTTTTTGCAGAAGGGCAGCTACTTGCTCTATCTGTTGTTGTAGTGATGCTATATACCGGTTGGAAAAATGTGAGGACTGGTTCTGAGCACCTACAGAATCGTCAGGGCGGGCCTTTATAGGGGGTGCCCTGAATCACCGGGCAGACCTGATTATCGCTGGCGAGTTTTGCATTTACTGCTTTGGGTGGTCGCTGCCTTCTTCTGTGTTTTACTCGATCGGCGCTTTTTATAGGGCGCTTTGCTCACTTTGATATTTTTCAGGCCTTCCGGCAGCACCGCTTGGCTCTGGTCAATCAGTTCATGGAGCGATGCCTGCAACGGCTGCATAAATCCCGTATAGCTACCCTCGCGGTGGCTGATAGCGTCGAGCTCGGTTTCCCAACGGGCCGTCATATCCGGCGTGGATGCCATTTCTGGTAAGCTGTGGATCAGTCCCCTGCCCGCCGCTGTGGCACGAATTTGTCTGCCGTTGCGTATGAGAAATTCACGTGTAAACAACAGTTCAATAATGCCCGCCCGTGTGGCCTCGGTGCCCAAGCCATCGGTGTCTTTCAAGACTTTGCGAATATCCGGGTTTTGCACATAGCATGCAATGCCGGTCATCGCCGCCAATAAACTCGCATCATCAAAGGGTTTAGGGGGCGTGGTTTGTTTCTCCAACACCTCCCCCTTCTCACAAAAACACGAATCCCCTTTCTTCAGGCTCGGCAACTGTGCATTCAATGCGGACTGTTTTTTATCCCCCGCCTTTCGGACCGGGAACAATAGTTTCCAGCCCGGTTTCAGGGACGCCCTGGTACTGGCGATAAAACAACCACCGGCAATATCCAGGTCAATCTGGCTATCGCTGTACTCGTGGGCCGGATAAAACTGTGCCAGGTATTGGCGGGCCACCAACTCATACACATTCCGCTCAGCCTGGCTCAGTTTGCGGGTATCCATTTTCCTCACGGTCGGAATGATAGCGTGGTGCACTTCGACCCTGCTGTTATTCCAGGCTTTGCTCTTCAGGTCTCGATCGGCGCCACGGGTAGCCTGGCTCAGCGGCTGGCAATTACTCGCCAGGGCATCGATGACAGCGTTGCGATCAGCAAAATGCTCAGCCGGTAAATAACGGCAATCTGAGCGGGGGTATGTGAGCAGCTTGTGGCGCTCGTAGAGAGTCTGGCAGGTATCGAGTACTTGCTTAGCGCTCATCGAAAAGCGCTTTGCCCCATCAATTTGCAGGGTCGACAAATTATAGGGCAGTGGTGGCGGCTGTTTCTTTTGTTTGCGGTTACTGGCCGTAACAACGGCAGGTTGTTGATGGATACGAGACAGCACATTGTCCGCAAGTGGCTTTGACAGCACTCTGCCCTCATCATCCTGCCAGGGTTGGCAAGCTTCGCTGGGCTGCCATCTGGCCTTGAAGTGCTCACCCTGCCGGGTCACTACATGGGCGATAAGCTGATAAAAGGGTTTGGCAACAAAGCGTTCAATCTCCTCATCACGCCTCACTACCAGCCCCAGTACCGGCGTCTGTACCCGACCGACCGAGAGCACGCCCTGGTAACCCACCTTACGTCCCATCAGGGTATAGGCGCGGGTCATATTAATACCGTATAACCAGTCGGCCCGGGAGCGGGCCAGTGCTGAAATCGATAGCGGGATAAAATCTTTGTTGTCCCGCTGTTGCTTGAGGGCCCGAGTCACCGCCGCCGGATTGAGAT
>JAUVBI010000250.1 GCA_030591305.1 Pseudomonadota bacterium | reverse complement strand
TTCTTTGGTAACAAATGGCTGCTGTGGGGAATGGCTATCAGCATCGCCATTCGCCTTATTCCCACCATATGGCCCTCGGCGGCAGCCCTGTTCCGCACCGCCGCTTTTCCACTGGAATGGTGGCCCCGGAGTCTGTTGTGCTTTCTGCCCAGTTTAATTGCTATCGAAGTCGATAAGGCGATTCGCCGGAAAAATTAACCGGGGGTCATAACCGGGGGTCATAACCGGGGGTCATAACCCCCGGTTATGTGACCCCCTCTATTCTGATAGACAAACGTCTATCGCCGGCCCCAGCGATGATATTTCTCCACCCAGCGCAATAGAGCTTCCGGCTTTCGGGCTTTTTGCCACTCACCCGCGAGGAACTTATTACTCTCGCTGAGGGTCGGGTAAATATGTATCGTCCCCAGAATCTTTTTCAGGCCGATGCCGTGTTTCATCGCCATAACATATTCGGTGATCAGTTCAGCGGCGTGATAGGCGACAATGGTGGTACCGAGAATACGGTCACTGCCCGGTACAGTCAGCACTTTGATAAAACCGTGTGCCTCCCCATCGGCGATGGCCCGGTCCAGGTCATCAATATCGAAGCGGGTCACTTCATAGGAAATACCCTGTGCGATGGCATCACTTTCATTCAGCCCAACCCGGGCAACTTCCGGGTCGGTAAACGTCGCCCAGGGCACGACCGAATAGTCGACCTTGAATTTTCTGAAGTGGCCGAACAGGGCGTTCACCGCAGCATACCAGGCCTGGTGACCGGCCATATGGGTAAACATATAGGGGCCGACAATATCGCCACAGGCAAATACATTGGGCATGCTGGTGCGCAGATATTCATCAACCTCTATGGTGCCGTTGGCATTCGTGTTGATGCCCAGGGAATCCAGGCCCAGGCCCTCGGTGTTGGCTTTGCGGCCCACTGACAGGAGCACGCGGTCAAACGCCAGTTCTCGCTCGCCCTCGGGCGTATCGAAGACACCGTGCTGGCCCTGTTCTGTCCGATAAAAACGCGCCGCCTCATAACGGCAGTGAACGGCAATCCCCTCACGCTCAAACACTGCCATGACCTGGGCCGCGACTTCCTCGTCCTCCCGCGGGAGAATACGCTGGCCGTGACTTACCAGAGTCACCGCAGTCCCCAGGCGCGAGAAAGCCTGGGCCAGTTCACAACCGATGGGGCCCGCACCCAGAACCAACATGCGCGCCGGGGCCTCGCGAATGTCCCAGAGCGTATCGGAGGTCAGGTAGTTCAAATCTTCAAGACCTGGAATATCTGGTACACGGGCCCGTGCTCCACTGGCAATAATGATATTGCGCGCCGTAATTCGCCTGCCGTTTACCTCCACTTCCCAGGGCGATACGATAACAGCATCCCCCTGTACACAGTCCACGCCCAGTTCAGTGAAGCGCTCTACCGAATCATGGGGTTCAATCGCCTCAATGACCGACTGCACCCGCTCCATCACCTGGGGAAAATTGACATTTACCGGCACCTCCTGCAGACCAAACTCAGCGGCGCGGCGCATATAGTGTGCAATGTGGCTGGAGCGAATAATGGCCTTGCTGGGTACGCATCCCGTATTCAGGCAGTCCCCCCCCATTTTATGCCTTTCAATGAGTGTCACCTTCGCCTTCACCGTCGCGGCGATCAGCGCAGTCACCAGGCCAGCAGAGCCCGCACCAATGACAATCATGTTGGTGTCAAATTTAGCCGGGCGCTGGTAGGCAGCCAATCGCCGGCGTATTTGCAACTGTCCCAGACCCCATTTTGCCAGAAAGGGAAATATTGCCAGCAGGGCAAAGGACAACCAAAGTGTGGGCGACATAATCCCCCCCAGACCATCCAGCTCGCCCAGTTGTGTTCCCGCATTCACAAATATGGCGGTGGCAGGCAACATCCCCAGTTGCGACACCCAGTAGTAACGGCGCGCCGAAATAGGCAATAGCCCCATCACCAGGTTGATCACGAAAAAAGGGGCTATGGGCACCAGTCGCAAAGAAAAGAGATAAAACGCCCCATCGCGCTCAAAACCTGCATTAACCGACTTGAGCTGACGGGAAAATCTCGCCTGCACCCAATCCCGCAACAAAGTGCGTGACACTAAAAAAGCCAGGGTAGCGCCAATACTGCTGGCAAAGGACACCAGCAGCAACCCGTTCCAAAAACCCAGCAGAGCACCTCCGGCGAGAGTCAACAATACTGCCCCCGGCACCGACAGTGCGGTAGCCACCACGTAGATTGTGAAATAGATGAGCCCGGTCAGCAAAGGGTTCTCGGCATACCAATTGCGGAGATCACCTATATTTTGCTGAATAAGCTCTAACTTCAGATAGCTGCCAAGGTCAAAATACACCCATGCACATACCGCAACCACTATAATTGTCACAATGACAATCTGCTTCTTGCGCATTTAATTCTCCTGGTGATACTGGGGAAGTATTTGAGGTTCCCACTACTATAACAACAAGATATAAAGCCATGATGAAATATTCTAGCGGATTGCCTGTGTGTCGGCTTGTATGCCAGAGCCACAATGGTAGTATTGGCAGTGTCTGGTGGCGATATCAATCACCACAGAAAACCTGAAGAATTTCCTGGAGAAAACAATGAGCGATAAAATCGTACACGTCAGCGATTCTACATTTGACGAAGAAGTACTCAATTCTGATATTCCCGTGCTGGTGGACTTTTGGGCCGAGTGGTGCGGCCCCTGCAAAATGATTGCACCGGTTCTCGACGAACTTGCCGACGAATACGAGGGCAAGCTGAAAATTTGTAAAGTTGACGTGGATTCCAATCCCGAAATTCCACCCAAGTTTGGCATTCGCGGTATCCCGACACTGATCGTGTTCAAGGGCGGTAATGTAGAGGCCACTAAAGTAGGCGCCTTGTCAAAAACCCAGCTGTCTGAGTTCGTTCAGGAAGTGGTCTAGGCCGATTGCGCCCGGAGCCTAACGGGCGCTCTTTATCCCTATTGGCGTTTTATTGAAAAGAAAGCTATAGACGATACGCTCACAGCGTGCTACATTTCGGCCACTGCACATTCCTGTGCCGAGATAATAACTCTACCATTCAAAAAACTGTCCAATATTTATTGGAAAACTAGTTGGTAAGTAAATAGCTAACACACTCTGGCAAACTTCCCTGTGCCACATTGGAAGCCACCCAAACTAAACTCATCTTTGTAAATCCTCCCAAAACAACAATCCAGAACTTTATATGAATCTAACTGATCTCAAAACAAAAACCACCCAGGAACTCATCGATATCGCCAAGGAAATGCGCCTGGACAATATGGCGCGCTCCCGCAAACAGGATATCATCTTTGCGATACTCAAACGCCACGCCAAGAGCGGTGAAGATATTTACAGCGACGGCGTTCTGGAAATACTGCAGGACGGCTTTGGTTTTCTGCGTTCCGCCGACAGCTCCTATTTGGCCGGCCCCGATGACATCTATGTCTCCCCCAGCCAGATCCGCCGCTTCAATCTACGCACCGGTGACACCATCTCCGGTAAAATTCGTCCGCCCAAGGATTCCGAGCGCTACTTTGCCCTGTTAAAGGTGGGCGAGGTCAACTTCAGCAAGCCCGAAAACTCCAAGCACAAAATCCTGTTCGAAAACCTCACCCCCTTGTTCCCCGACCAGCGCCTGACTCTGGAAGTGGGCAACGGCAGTACCGAGGATTTAACCGGCAGGGTTGTCGACCTGATCTCCCCCATAGGGAAAGGCCAGCGCGGCCTGTTGGTGGCACCGCCAAAAGCCGGTAAAACCATCATGATGCAAAGCATCGCCCAGGCGGTTATCACCAACAATCCCGAGTGCGATATCATCGTATTACTGATTGATGAGCGCCCTGAGGAAGTAACAGAAATGCAACGCTCTGTGGGTGCACGGGGTGCCGAAGTGGTCGCCTCCACTTTTGATGAACCACCCTCAAGACACGTGCAAGTGGCCGAAATGGTTATTGAAAAAGCCAAACGTCTGGTAGAGCACAAACGCGATGTTATCATCCTGCTGGACTCAATCACCCGCCTGGCACGCGCCTATAACACGGTAATTCCAAGCTCTGGCAAGGTACTTACCGGTGGTGTCGACGCCCATGCGCTGGAGCGTCCCAAGCGCTTCTTCGGTGCCGCACGGAATATCGAGGAAGGCGGCAGCCTCTCTATTATCGCCACCGCCATGATCGATACCGGCTCCAAAATGGACGAGGTTATCTACGAAGAGTTCAAGGGCACCGGCAACATGGAATTGCACCTGGATCGCAAAATTGCAGAAAAGCGTGTCTACCCGGCGATTAATATCCGCCGTTCAGGCACGCGTCGGGAAGACCTGCTCACGGGCGAGGAAGA
>JAUVBI010000119.1 GCA_030591305.1 Pseudomonadota bacterium | reverse complement strand
GTGTGCCCTGTGGGCCACGCAGTATCTCAACAGATTGTACATCGAGTGCTGACTGGTTTGAGGCCGCAGATTTTCCCACCCAGACGCCATCGACATAGACGCCAATGCGTTGATCGTAGCCGGGATTTCGGCCGCGGTCAGAGATCCCGCGGATACCGAAGCTCTGCTGCACTGGGTTAGTCCCGGTGACTACCAGGTTGGGGGTAGAGAACTGGATATCCTTAATATTCAAGGCGCCAATACGATCAATGTCTTGCGCGGTCACAGTGGTGATGGCGATAGGCACGTCCTGCTGGCTTTGCGCGCGTCGCTGAGCTGTCACGACAACTTCCTCAAGCTTCGCTGCAGCGCTACCTTGAGCCATTGATGGCATCGTTGATGTCAATGCCGCCATAGCACCGATTTGTATAGCTAAATATTTTCTCCGCATAATATACCTCCAAGACATAACTAATTATTTATAACGTGGCCCTCGATCAGGCCCCCCATTCGCTGCGCCAGTTCAAGGGTGATTACGCCGTGAGCCAAGCAGATAATCCTCAACATCTGGTGAGCGATGTTGGTGGAGACTTAATGCCATTATATATCTTAATAGTATTAAGTTATCAAGTATTTTTGAATATGGATGGGATATTTTTAAGCGGTGCTTACGGTATTTCGTTCGGTAGCTGGTCTTTATGCGGCTTATTGTGTACAGTGCGGCCCGCTAAGTCATTGATTACATTAGACGTGGTTCGACGCAGCAGGCCGACTGTAGAATTCAAGATCCGTCGGTCACCCCATCTTCACGTTCAATGGGCCCATAGCTCAGCTGGATAGAGCACCCGCCTTCTAAGCGGGTGGCCGCAGGTTCGAGTCCTGCTGGGCCCGCCACCTCATGAGGGTATGTACCGGGTACATGCTTTACACATTTGCCAGAAAAGATTATTTGGGCGCAAATGATATTCCTTCGATCGGATCCTTCAGATACCGTTAGTGGTCAGAAGCTATGTAGTACGTCCTTTTTTGGCCGATGGTGTTCCATGTTGCGCACCACGGAACATTGATGTATGGTGACTTCAGTTTATGATTAAAAGCTTCAAGCATAAAGGGTTGGAAAGGTTCTTTGCCACGGGCAGTACTGTGGGCATTAACGCCATACACGCGACAAAAATCAGTGATCGCCTGGCCTTTTTGCATGCAGCAACCTGTATTGATGACATAGACAAACCTGGCTATCGCTTACATGCTTTGAAAGGAAAGCTACGGGGGCATTGGGCCATCAATGTTTCCGGCAACTGGAGAATTGTTTTCACGTTTCAAGATGGCGATGCCTACATAGTAAATTATGAGGATTATCATTAATGGCTATACAACAGCATAAGCCTCCACACCCGGGGGCTCTGATTCAAAGAACCTACATTGAACCTTTCAGTGAAATCAGCGGTAATAATATCGCCGATCGCCTCGGGGTAGCACGAAGCACTTTTAATCGTCTGTTAAATGGTGTGTCTGATGTGTCACCTGAAATGGCTGTTCGCTTGTCCGGTGTGCTGGGTGGCTCTGCTGAAAGTTGGCTGACCCTACAGGAGAGCTACGATTTGTGGTATGCCCGCCAAAAAGTCGATTGGAAAAGCCTTAAGCGTATTAACTTCAACAAGGCTGCTTAACTGCTGCCAGTGACGCAGCCGGGGTTGATTTTCGTTTGCAGGTCTACCGAGCACATCCAGAACCCCAAAATATCGTAACTTCAGGAATGTTGTTTTGCTGACCGACCCTACATTCTACCTGGTAAGTATCCCCGCCGTACTGCTCTACGGCATCAGCAAAGGCGGCTTCGGTGGTTCCGTGGCAGTTTTGGCTGTTCCTCTGATGGCGCTGCTTATGTCGCCGACCCAGGCAGCCGCTATTATTTTGCCCATTCTGGTAGTCATGGATATTCTGGTGGTAAGAACTTACTGGGGTGTATTTGACAGGCGGGCGTTACTGTTACTGCTCCCCGGTGCTGTCGTTGGTATTTTGATAGGCTACTATTTGGCCGATGCCATGAACGACAACTATATGCGCATCCTGATTGGTGTGTTGTCCCTGGTATTTGGAGCACAGAGCTTGTTTCGATTGCAGTCTCAATCCAGTGGCCAGCACAATGTTGTTTCGGGCACTTTTTTTGGCGCGCTTGCTGGCTTTACCAGCTTCAGCATTCACGCAGGTGGGCCGCCATTCGCGATGTACCTGATGCCCAAAAAGATATCGCCCGTTCTCTACGCCGGTACCGCAGGACTATTCTTTGCCGTAGTAAATGCCGTCAAAATCGTCCCCTATGCCATGCTGGGTCAGTTCAATCGGGAAAATTTGATTTATGCCCTGGTGTTAATACCACTTGCACCTGTAGGGGTTAAGTTGGGTCACTATCTGGTAACACGCTTTGACCCCACGACTTATTATCGGGTTATCAGTTTCTTCCTTGTTGTCGTGGGTGCGAAGTTACTGTGGAATGGCATAGGGGGCCTGTGAGCTCCCTCAATGAAGCTGCTTTTTAAAAAGCAGCTTCATCCATAGCCATAACCGTTTCTGGCCCAGCCTTTACCGCCGCCAGATAGGCAGTATTTCTCGGCATAATATAAAGTGCGAAGAAGGTGGCGGTATTAATCTTGCTGTCGTTAAACGACGAGCTGCCTTCGCCCGCGCTGTTCAGGCCAGCAGCTGCCACGGCACTTTTACAGAGCAGGGCGCCTGCGGCTGTTGTGCCCATAAGCATCATAATATTATAGGCCGCTGCCCCGGGGGCCTCCCATTGACTGGCATCACCCCCCAGTAGAACGTCCAGGCTGGTTTTGCAGTCAGCGATGCCCGATTCCAGTGCGTCGGCTATAGGTACCAGTTGGTCACCCATCGCACGGGCAGTGCTTAGAGTGGCAGACCACTCCTCAAGCAGTTCAGTTGCCGCACGCCCTTTGTCGCGGGCTATTTTTCGGCCCACAAGATCCAGCGCCTGTATGCCATTGGTACCTTCATAAATAGGCAGGATACGGGCATCGCGCATATGCTGGGCGGCCCCGGTTTCTTCGATGAAACCCATGCCCCCGTGAACCTGCACACCCAGTGATGTGGTTTCCATGGCGTGCTCGGTACACCAGCCTTTGACTAATGGTGTGAGTAAGTCGACGCGCCTATGGTGGTAGGCCGCTTCCTCGGTGTCGGTACTTTTCAGGGCAATATCCTCATGGGCCATCGCAGAATAGGTCAATGCCCTGGAGCCCTCGGTTACCGAGCGCATTTGCATTAACATACGGCGTACATCGGGGTGGTTAATAATGGTTGCTTTGTGATTGCCGGGCACTGCGCCCTGAATGCGTTCACGGGCAAATTCTGCCGCCTGTTGATAGGAGCGTTCGCTGACGCCTACAGCTTGTAGCCCGACAGACAAGCGCGCGTGATTCATCATGGAGAACATATACACCAGACCTTCATTTTCCTCGCCGACCAGGTAGCCCACGGCGCCACCGTTGTCACCGAAGGCCAGGCTGCAGGTGGGGCTGGAGTGGATGCCCAGTTTGTGCTCCAGGCCGACACAGTACACGTCGTTGCGCTCGCCCAAGCTACCGTCTTCCTTAACAATAAACTTGGGTACGATAAACAGGGAGATACCTTTGACGCCCTCGGGTGCGTCAGGCGTGCGCGCCAGTACCAGGTGAATGATGTTGTCGGTGTATTCGTGGTCGCCCCAGGTGATAAAAATCTTCTGGCCGCTGATGAGGTAGTGGTCGCCGTTGGGTACAGCTTTTGAGCGGATGGCGGCGAGGTCGGTCCCCGCCTGGGGTTCTGTTAAATTCATGGTGCCGGTCCACTCGCCGGATACCAGAAACGGTAGTACAGACTGCTTTTGTGCTTCGCCACCGTGTTTGCCCAGGGCAGTGATAACTCCCCGGCTGAGTAATGGGCAGAGGCTGAAGCCCATATTGGCGCTCTGGGACATTTCGTCAACCGCAAAGGACAATACCTGGGGCAGGCCCTGGCCGCCGTAATTGGGATCAGCTGCAAGGCTGGGCCAACCGGCGTCCACCATTTGTTGGTATATGCCATCCAGTGCCGGCGCGGGGATTACCGTTGTTCCATCGAGTGACGAGCCCTGTGCGTCTGCCAGAGGGTTGGTGGGGGCCAGTACTTCGCCGAAGAACCGTGCCGCCTCCGTTAAAATGGCATCGACCATGTCGGGTGTTGCTTCTTCATAGCCTGGTAATTGAGCGATTTTGTCCATGTCCAATACATGATTCAGGAGAAAATTGATCTCTTCGAGGGGGGCGTTGTATACGGTCATTCTCTGGTCCTTTGTCTGTTATGCAGTGCTCCATTATAAGGTATGGGGCAGGGAGAGGGGTATTTCGACAGGCAATGTCAGGTATTTAGTATATACACCGGGTATGGGCATTACCTGGAACGAGTCATTGCTCTGTTCGCAGCCCCGCTAAAAAGAGTTGTGCGCTGCTTTCCATCAGCGTGTATACATCCGCACCAGGAACCAGTTTATCCAGATGTTTGTTCAGGGCCAGGCTGCTCAGTCCATGTACCAGGGCCCACAATTTTGTTGCGACGGGAATAGCCTTGCAGCGCTCCACGTCTTGCGCCTGGCACATGAGTTCTATCGATGCGACCAGGGTGTAAAAACCTGAGGAGTTGAGTGCCACCGAATCTGCCTCCATAGTCCTGATGCCGTGGTCACCCCACATCAAGTCATAGAACTCCGGGTGGTCTATGACAAATTTGATGTAGGCGCGGCCCAAGGCAATAATGTGTTCCACTGTTCCCGCGTTGAAACTGGCTGCAGCAGTATCTGTAGCCTCCGATAAAGCCATGAAGGAGACCTGGCAAACTGCTTCCAGCAAAGCGTCTTTGTCTTTGAAGTGTCGGTAGGGTGCAGCGCTGCTTACACCGGCCCGGCGGGAAGCATCAATCATTGAGAAGTCACTGGAACCGCGTTCTTCAATCAGGTCCGCCGCCGCCACAATTAGTGCATTGCGTAAATTGCCGTGGTGATAGTGACTCATGCTGTGGTCTCCATCGTTTCAAATGCATTTTTCTTGCTGGGCTGCCATTCCCCCACCAGGACAAACATAGGAGGCACCAAAAAGAATGAAACTATGGTTGATAGTAACACGCCACCGGCAATCGCCATGGCGAAGGGTGGCCAGAATTGGCTGCCTTCCAGAATAAGCGGAAGAAAGCCGCCGAAGGTTGTCACTGTGGTAGACACGATATGGCGGCTGGAATCCATGACAACATTGCGAATAGCAATTAGATCTCCCTGTGCCGCTCCCGGGTTAATCTTCAGGGCCGTCATAATGATGATGGCTGCGTTTATCGACACGCCCACCGAACCTATCACTCCAATTAGCGCAGTCACCCCGAAAGGGTAGCGAAAGATCGCCAGGGACAGCAGGCTCAAGCCAAGTGAACAGATAAAGACCAGCAGTGTGACACCGGTTAAGCGCCAGGAATTAAACGTCAGCAATATGGTTGCCAGCAGGGCGGAGATAATCAAGCCCATGGGGGCCATGATATGGTTGACAACGGACTCCCGTTCGCCGGTGTCGCCACCAAATTTATAGCGGTAGCCCGGGGGCAGGTTCATTGGATTTTCCAGTAAATCCTTGCGGAGAATCTTCAGGGCCTCTTCCGGCAGTACGCCCCGCGTCAGATAGCCTTGTATGATGTTGGTGCGCTCGCCGTTGAGGCGAGAAATGGGGCTTCGCGAAGGTACCAGCTTTGGCTTGCCCAGCGCGCTGAGCGGGATGGCTGAGAGCTGGCCCGTTTCCGTGGCCACGGTGTGGGGCACCGGTACCCGGATACTGGCAATCTGGTCTGCGTCAGCCCACTGGGTTTCACCCAGTCGCACTCTTACCGGTAGCCTCTCGGTGCCCTCCAGAACTTCGCCACCGGTGCGGCCGCGCAAGCTGGCATCCAGAGCGGCAGCTGTGTCCGCCAGACTCAGCTTGGCCAGGCGCAGTTTGGCTTCATCCAGGGTGAACAGTATCTTGGGTGCACCGCCGGCCAGGCTGGCGTTGGTGTGAGTAATGTCGGGGATATTCTCCAGCCTGAGGCGAAATTGATCTCCCAGTTCCTGCAGTGTATCCAGGTTGGGCCCGTACAGCTCTATTTCCAGCGGGGCCTGTACCGGAGGCCCCTGGTCTATGCCCCGCACGATAATCCGTGCTTCGGGAAATTCAGTGTCAACCTCGTGTTGCAGTCGGCGTATTAAATCATCCGTCAGGTTTTCGTCCGTGGTCAGTACCAGGGCTTCTGCCCAGGTTGGAATGCCATTTTTATAGCGAAACATATTGTAATAGAATGCCGGAGGGCTCTCGCCAATGGTCCAGTCAACCCGGCGGATGAGTGGTTCGCCACGCAACTTGATGTCCAGCCGTTTTACCAGTTGCTCGGTATCATAAATTGAGCGCCCCTCGGGCATTTTTACCTGAATATAGAGCTGGTCTCTGTCGGTGCCGGGAAAGAACTGGGCGGTGAGTGTGCCAAAAGAGAGAAACCCGGACAGAGGCAACACCAGGGCCAGTGCGATAGCAGCTAGGGGGTTTTGCAAAGACCAATCCAGTGATCTGGATAAGCTTCGGCCCATCCAGCCACTATCGATACCGTTGTGCCACCAGTCTTTTTCGGCTTCCAGTCCGCCCGGCAGCAGCCACGCAGCCAGTACCGGCGTGAACACCAGGGCGAGAAACAGTGATGATATCAACATGACAATAACCGAGATGGCGATTGATCCCAGAAAGTCACCGGCGGGGCCAGGGAGTATAGCCAGAGGAAGAAAAGACAGGATGGTGGTGACGGTGGAAGCCAGTAGTGGTACGCGCAGCCGGTGAATAGAGTGTGTAAGCGATTGCAGTGGTGTCTCGCCCTTGAGCAGGCGTTTTCGAATTTCATCGGACATAACAATAGAGCCGTCAACCAATAGGCCCAGTGCAACAATGAGCCCGGTTACTGACATCTGGTGAATTGCCATTCCCATCAGGTCCAGCATGGTCAGGGACATCAGGCCGCACAGGGGTAAAATGACGGCCACCACCAGGGCGGCCCTCCAGCCCATGGTGACTAACAGAACCAGAATAACCAAGCCGATTCCGGCAGCCATATTTTTTGAAACGCCTTCTAGTCGCTCGCTGGTGTAGCCGCTTTGCTCGTAACTGGCCTCCAGTAAAATACCCTGGGGTGCCTGTTTGCGAAATGTCTCCAGAAATTGCTCAAAGGATTTACTCCAGCGGCCTACCTGCAGGCCTTCATCCATGGCGACGGCAATTAAAATGCCGGGCCTGCCCTGGGTGATGGCCATACTTGTCGGAGGCGTTGACTGAGACTTGTATACCGTTGCGATATCACTGATGCGTGTTGTGCTGCCCACTGCAGCGGTGTCTACGATCACACTGCGAATCCGTGCCATGGAGTCGAAGTCGCCGTCTATTTCAATGAGCATGTCGGTGCCGGATCCGGTGGCCCGGCCGGACGACACTTTCGGGTCGGCGTCGCGCAATGCCCCGGCAACCTGGTCCAGGTTTAGCCCTCGGGCGATCAGGGCACTTTCATTGACCTCCACCCGAATTTCTTCGGTGGGCTCGCCGTACAGGTCAACGAGGCGTGTGCCCGGCACGTTGCGCGCTTCATCGGCAAATTGCAGGGCAATCCGGTGCAGTAAAGACAGGGGAACATCATTATGCTCAGCAGAACTGAGTGCCACTATGGTGGTATAGGAGGCCAGACGGTCGTTATCAAATATGGGAGCCATGACTCCCTTGGGGAACTGGGCTGAACCGTCGTCGATGGCATCGCGAATTTCAGGCCACACGCGCTCGACACCTGCATCGTCAAGGGTTTCCAGTAACTTGATATTGATAAAGGAAACACCGGTACTCGATACCGAGTGGACTTCGTCGACTTCGGTGATCTGGCGGATCTGGTCTTCCAGCGGCCGCGTGACCAGTGCCTCCACCCGTTCGGGGGACGCCCCCGGTGAGAAAGTCGTCACCGTGGCAACAAAATTGGTAATGGTGGGGTCTTCCTGACGGGCGATGGAATTGAAACTCGCCGCGCCAACAACCACGATTACAATGATAAAAAGAGCGAAGTAACGGGAGTGTCCATAGAGTATTTTGGCCAGCATGTTATTGGCCTGCAATACTGACGATTGCCCCGGGGGTTACCCGATGAAGTCCGTGGGCAACGACCCGGTTGCCATCTGTGAGGGTGCCGCGCACATAGACCATATCACCCTGGGTCTCCAGTACTTCCACCGCTTCGCGCAGCGCAAGCAGTTTGCCGTCTTGCTCGGCTATTCGCAGTACGGTCCACACTCCCCGCTGGCCATCCAACAAGGCGGAGATAGGTAGCCATCCCCCTTCCATAAAAACGGTCTGTGCCAGGTCCAGGGTAATAGGTTCGCCGTCCAGGGCTGTAATGTCGCCGGGCAGGGCGAACACGGCGGTTGCCGTTCGAGTGACCGGGTTTACATCGGGTCGAACGGAGAGCAGGGTGGCCTGCAGGGGTTGCCGGTGAAGCGTTAATGTATGTTTGCTGCCGGGGCTCAACAAATCAATATGCTCCACGGTGACACCTATATGGGCCTCACGCCTATCGGTTTCTATCAGGCGGACAACCGGTGTACCCGGGTTAACCACTGCGCCCTCGTCCAGGTAGCGGTCGGCGATGATGCCTGTATAGGGTGCTCTCAAAATTGATTTTTGCAGGTCTATGTCTATGCTGTTCAGCTGGGCCTGTACGGCGTCCACTTGTGCACTCAGGGCCTCGGCGATCAACCGGGTTTCATCGTAGGCTTCGCGCGATACTGCACCGGTATCACTCAGGTTTTTTTGTCGCCGGGCTTTAATCCTGGCCCGCTCCAGTTCTATTTCAACACGCTTTAAATTAGCAGCAGTCGCGTCGCGCCTGGAGCGCAACTTTGCCTCGTCCAGCAGGGCGATAATTTCTCCGGTGGCAACAGCTGAACCCTCCTGTACCTTTAATTGCGCCAGCAGACCGGGCAACTCAAAGCCCAGCACGGTTTTTCTCCCGGCTTGCACCAACCCCAGATAGGATGATTCGCGGTCGTAGGACTGCTGAACCACGTAGGTTGTGGCCAGAACGGGCAGGGGCTGGGCTACAGATTCATCGAGGGACAGTGCGACGCGGGCATGTAGTGCGGCGGTCAGCCCTGAAG